>CAZXSG010000008.1:0-5816 GCA_964643185.1 uncultured Holophagales bacterium | reverse complement strand
GTGGCGCTCCTCGGGGTCGAGGCCGGCGGTGGGCTCGTCCACGATGACGAGGCGGGGATCTCCCAGGAGGGCCTGCGCGATGCCGAAGCGGCGGCGCATGCCGCCCGAGAACGTGCTCACCGCCGTTTTGCGGTGCTGGTGAAGGTTCGTGAGGCGCAGGAGGGCGTCGATCTGTGCGGCCCGCTCGCTCTTCGACGCGACGCCCTTGAGCAGAGCCAGGTGGTCGAGCAGCGTCTGAGCGGAGACTCCGGGATAGACGCCGAAGTCCTGCGGCAGATAGCCCAGGCGGCGCCGGTGCGTCTGGGGATCGGCGAGGACGTCGCGTCCGTCGAGCGCGATCGAGCCCTTCTCGGGCAACACCAGCGTCGCGAGGGAGCGCATCAGCGTGGACTTGCCCGCGCCGTTCGGGCCGAGCAGCCCGAAGAGACCGTTCCCGATGGTGAGGGAGACCCCGCCGAGCGCGACGACGCCGTTGGGGTAGGTCTTCGTGAGGTTCTGGATGGTCAGCATGGGTTCCTCCGGGTTGCTGTGGACAGGGCTCGCGCCGGTTTCGTCTCCGAAACGGCAGGAAAAGTCAGATCCGGGGTGGTGTCAGGGCGGTTCGGCGCGTGGAGTGAGGAGCAGGAATGTCAGGAATCCGGGGAGCCCGGTGAGGAGCGCGGAGGCCGTCCAGGCCCGGGCAGATGCGAGCCCGCGACGGCGGGCGACGAGGAACGTGAGCGCGGCTGACATCAGCGCGATGAGGATCGTGACGACCCACAGGGATGCCGGGGGCCGTGACAGAGGCTTTCGCAGCAAGGCCTCCGACGAGAACGTGAGGAGCGGGGCGACGAGGAAGTTCCGATGCCGTGTCCAAGCGGGCGGGCCCTGGCGGAGCGGGAGATCGGCGAGCTGTCTGTAGCGGCCTTCGCAGTCCACGCGGCCCATCGTCTGGCGGGCGACGGCGCCGTCCTGTTCGCTCTCCTTGCCGAAGACGAACGAGACGAGGGTCTCGTCCTCGTGTCGGGCCGCGATCGCACGCGAGAGGTTCCGCACGTCGCCTTCGAAGGGAATGGCGACCCTGCGGGGCGCGAGAAGGTGCAGCGCGTGGTCCGTGAGGATCGCCGTGGGCTCGGTCCCGGTCCTGGGGAACAGCGCTGCGACGATGGTCTCTCCCGCAGGCGCCTCGAACAGTTGCGCGGGCCCGCGGACCTGTCGCGCCGAAACGAGGAAGCGCCCGTCGACGACCTCGGGAACTTCCTCGAATCGGGCCTGCGGCAGGATTCCCTCGGCACGGCCCGCGGGGCCGAGCCAGCCCGCGGGCTGACCCGTGCGCGTCGCCCGCCCGGTGAAGAGCATGAGGTCGTGCGAGAACGTGAACAGGAGCCCGTGCGCGTCGTCGGTAAATGTCTGGTGCCGATCGTGAACCAAGAGCTGGCCGCGGCGCTGGAGCTCGAGGCGCCGGGGCGAGAGCTCGAACGCGGACTCCGCGTCGAATGCCTCGGGCAAGCCGGCCCGCCGGAGGCCCGACGTCAGCGCCCCGGCGGCGTCCAGGTACTCGACCCGCTGGAACGTGTCCTCGGGGAAGTAGTCGTTCCACCCGAACGCGGGGATGTTGCGCCAGCCCACCTCGGAGATCGCGACCCCGAAGGAGTAGACGAAGAGGAGCGAAAGGGAGAGCGCCGGCAGGAGCGCGGCCTGTACAGGCAGCGCGAGCGCCGCGATGGGAAGCGGTGTGTCGAGGTGCGTCGAGAGGTCGGGCTTGAAGGCCGCGCTCGCGAGGATCCACAACCAGACCAGCGTGCCGCAGAGAGCCATGAACGTGGCTCCCGGCGACAGATCCGGATAGAGGAAGGCGACGGGCACGAGCAGCGCCGCGAATCGCGCGCGACTGGGGTTCAGCACGAGGAAGACGCCGATCAGGTGGAAGCACAGACAGATCCCGAGAACGAGCGGCGCGACCAGGAGGTTCCGGGCGTCGGTGCGCACGAGGATCGCCGCGAGAAAGAGAGGAAGGCCTACGACAAACGTCAGGAGCAGCGCCGCCGCACCCGTGAGCGCGAGGAGGATCCGGGCCGGCGCGAGAGGCCGGTGAATGAGGTACGAGAAGCTGCCGAGCCGGCGATACGAGCCCACCTGGTAGACGCCCAGGAAGAGTCCGAGGAGCGCGTAGCAGACGAGGCCGATCCCCAGCTTCTCCTCTGAGGCGGTGAACAGGTCGCTGAACGTCCCGACGATTCCCAGGATCACCGCGTGCGCGGCGGCGCCCGCGAGGGCCGCGGAGCGGAATCTGAGGAGCTCGCTCGTGAGAAGGGGCTTCATGCGTCGTTCCTCCTTCCGTACCCCGAGAGGAACGCGTTGAGAGCGCGGTCGAAGCCGAGCGGTGCCGGCACGATGCCGCGCGCGCCGAGCGCTTCGAGGACCGCGCGGAAGCTCTCGTCCTGGTCGAGGACGACGAGCTGGGTCTGACCTTCGATCTCGCGGAGGTGCAGCAGCCCGGGGATCGCAGTGCCATTCGGCAGCTCGTCGACGATCCACCCGCTCACCCGGGCATGGATCTCGTCGGGCGGGGCGAACGTCGCGAGCGCGCCGTCCACGAGGACGATGAGGTCGTCCGCGACGCGCTCGATCTCGTCCAGGTGGTGGGAGCCGTAGATCACGGTGGTCTCCTCGCGGTTTCCCACGAAGAGGAGCGCCTCCACGAACGTCTGCCGGGCCACCGCGTCGAGCCCGAGGGTGGGCTCGTCGAGGAGAAGGAGGTCGGGCGACTGGGCGAGGGCCAGCGCGAGAGCGAGCCCGGCCCGTTCACCATGGGAGAGCTGGGAGACGCGCTGCGTATCCGGCAGACGGAAGAGGCCCGCGACCTCGCCGTAGGCCGTCTCGTCCCAGCGCGGGTACGTGCTCACGTGAAGGGCGCGGAGCGAGGCGACGGTCATCCAGCCGGGGAGCGCGTGCTGCTCGTTCACGTAGGCGATGCGGCCGCGGGCGTCGGGAGAGAGCGTGGCGCTGTTTTCTCCGAGCACGTGGCTCGTGCCGCTCGAGGGGCTCACGAAGCCGAGGAGAACGCGCAGGAGCGTCGTCTTGCCCGCCCCGTTCCGGCCCACGAGGGCATGGACGCCGCCGCGCGGAACGCGGAGCGTGAGCTCGCGGAGGGCGTGCTTTCCGCCGTAGCGGCGGGAGAGCGCCTGCGTCTCGAGGGCGTAATCCAATATCGCGTTCACTCGCCTGGCTCCTTGGTTCTGCGGTTGGTGAGCGGTTCCAGCTCACGGTTCAGCCGGTCCACGATCTCTGCGGGCGTGAAGCCGAGCGGGATCACGTCGCTCACGAAATGGGCGACCGCCTCGTCGAGGAGGCGCTGGCGCTCCGGGTCGCTCCGGCGCTGGCGGGGCTCGCACACGAAGACGCCCACGCCCTTCTGGGATTCGATGAGCCCGTCGGCGGTGAGCTCGAGGTACGCCTTGGCCACCGTGTTCACGTTCACCGTGATCTGCATGGCGAGCGCGCGCACGCTGGGTAGCCGCGTGCCCGGCGGCATCTCGCCCGAGGCGATCTTCAGGCGGATGCCGTCCACGATCTGCTTGAAGATCGGCCGGGGGTCGCCCGTGACCACCTGGATCACGCGCGGCTCCGGGTCGGGTTCGAGAGGTGTACCACGTGACGTAGTACACACGGTACACATGGGGTTGTCAAGGGCCCGAGTACCATGAAAGGCGGTGGCCCTTTGAGCGACGCGCCTAGAGAAGGCGAGCTGATTCTTTACCGCACGGCGAACGACGCCATACGGGTCGAGGTGCTCTTCGAGTCCGAGACGTTCTGGCTCGACCAGAAGCGCATGGCCGAGCTATTCGGGGTGGACCTCCGCACCGTCAGCGAGCACCTGCGCAACATCTACGCGAGTGGCGAGTTGTCCGAGGAGGCAACTCTCCGGAAAATCCGGAGGGTTCGAACCGAGGGGAGTCGCGAGGTTGCCCGCGACATCGTGTTCTACAACCTCGATGCGATCATCTCGGTCGGATACCGGGTCAACAGCGCCCAGGCCACGCAATTTCGCATGTGGGCTACTCAGACCCTGCGCGAGTTCATCGTCAAGGGCTTCGTGCTGGACGACGAGCGGCTGAAGCTGAACAAACGGTTCGGCAAGGACTACTTTGACGAGCTGCTGGAACGGATCCGTGAGATCCGCGCCAGCGAGCGCCGGTTCTACCTGAAGATCACCGACATCTACGAGCAGTGCAGCATCGACTACGACAAGCACACCGGCACGACCCAGACCTTCTTCAAGACCGTGCAGAACAAGCTGCATTGGGCGGTCAGCGGCAAGACCGCGGCGGAGCTGATTGCGGAGCGCGCCGACTCCGACAAGCCCTCGATGGGGCTCACGACCTGGAAGAACGCGCCCAAGGGCAAGATCCTCAAGGGCGATGTCAGCGTTGCGAAGAACTACCTGATCGAGCGCGAGATCAAGGAGCTCGAGCGCATCGTGTCGATGTATCTGGACTATGCCGAGAACCAGGCCGCGCGGCAGATCCCCATGAAGATGGCCGACTGGGTCTCGAAGCTCGACGCGTTCCTGCAGTTCAACGAGTACGAGGTGCTCGCGAAGGCCGGCAAGGTCTCCGCCGAAGTGGCCAAGCGCCTCGCCGAGGAGCAGTACGACAAATTCCGCGTGCGGCAGGACCGTGAGTTCGAGAGCGACTTCGAGGCCGAGGTGAAGCGAATCGAGTCAAAGAGCACGCCCAAGAGGAAGGAGTCGTGACGAAGCACGGGGCTTTGCTCCGCTGGTACCCTGGGCGCCAGGAGTTAAGGAAGGCCCCCAGTTCGAGACTTCGTCCCGCAATGCGGAACCCGGAGATGGATATGAAAGTTCGGATCGTGAGCGCGCAGGCCATCGTCGCAGTCTCTTTGCTTGTGGCTTGCGGCGCGGTTTGCGACAGCGGGGCGGTACCCCGCTGCGCAGGGCGCGACGTCGAACGCCTCGAGGCGGCACTCGGTCTCGAGGATCGGGGCCGGCGGGAGGGGGAGGTCCGAGAGGTCCTGGCGGATGCCCTCACGGCTGACGAGGTCGAGCGGCGGGACATGATGATGAGCTATGTCGCGGCCTACAGTGAGGTCGTCGATTGGCGGCCCTACAGGGAGACGTTGCTTCGGGTCGGCAACCGCGGCGAGGTCTCTCGGTACGGTCAGGCGCTCGTCGACGACGTCGACTTCATGCACGCCGAACGGTCGGCACGGATCGCGGTGTTGCGCCAGGCGATGCGCGATGGAGAGGCTCGATTCGGCGCGGTCCGAACGATGCGCCGTCATGCGGCCATCATGGCCGTCGCGTACGAGGGCCTGGCCGAGCTTCGCGAGGAGGCCGAGGAGAAAATGGGACTCGTCAGCGCGAGTGAGGCGAGGACGTTCCCGTTGGAGCGGTTTCGGGTCGTCTTCGAGCTGTACGCTTCGAGCGAGGCCGGGCCAGGCGCTCTCCGTACGGCTGCACGACGACTCGCCTCGATGGAGGGTCCCGCAGTGGCCGCCAGGGCCGGGAACAGCGTCGAGTTCAGGGAGGCCGTCCTGGAGCTGGCGGCCCGCGCATGCGGCAGGGATCCCGTGAGGAAGACGGTTCGGGACGCGGAGACGTGCGGGGCGGTAACCCGGTTGGGGTGGAATAGCCGTGTCGCCCCTTTCCAGCCATCAGCAGGCGAGCCTTCCGCCAGCGAGACCGCTGTCGCGGAGTGGCGGAAGCGGTTGAGCGCTTTCGCGACAGCGGAAACTCGGGCTGCTCCTCCGGTGAAATAGAAGACCATGCGCCGGAGCTGGAAGTACGCAATCCTGTTCGTCTGTCTGCTCGAAGT
>CAZXSG010000007.1:0-18494 GCA_964643185.1 uncultured Holophagales bacterium | reverse complement strand
CGCCCGAACGCACGCCGCGAGAAGGTCGTCAGTCGAGAGATCGGCATCGAGAGACGACGCCGGGAGGCCAGGGACATGACCGCGAGAGAGCCGAGCCAGCAGAAGGATCGCAGAAACGAGCTCCCCCATTCCGGCCTCCGCCAGGAGGATCGGCCGGAGAGCCGTGAGCTTTTTGCAGACGAGCACTGGAAGTGCGCAGCTTGCGGCAGCCTCGACGAGCGCGAGGCGGGCCGCGACGTCGAGCCTCTCCTCTCGTTCGAGGCGTCTCTCGTCGGCGAGGAGCGCCCCCTCAGCGGCCTGAGCCAGGGTCACGCCGTACAGCCCCGCGAGGGAGATCCGCGCCTCCGTCGCGGGCGTGAACGCGACCGTCCAGCCCACCGTCAGCGTCTCGCCGCCTCCAATACTCATCGCCTCCTTCCGGCGAGCGTAGGGCACGCCGGTGGCCTCGAGTCGCCGGAGCGCTACGTGCCGGCGTGTGTCGAGCGGAGAACGCAGCGGGTCGAGCCTCAGATCGGCCGGCTCCGTTTGGGTCGCGCCGGGTAGGCGAAGCTCGTCCAGCAGCTCGAAGACGTGCGGCACGAGGCCCGAGCGCGGCGTCTCCTTTGGCAGGCGGCCTCTTCTCCTTCCGACCATCACCTCCTCGAGCGCGGCGGCAAGGACACGCCCGCGACCGAGCAGCTCTCCCTGTGCGAGGGCGCTTTCGAGGGACTCGAGGAGCTCTCGACGTCCCGGTGACGGCAGTCCACGAAGGCTGGCCAGGTCGCGGGCCATCCTCACCGTCTCAGTCACGTCGGGCAGCCCCGCTACGTGGCCCCGCCGCCGAACGGAGCGCGCGACCTCCGTCGCGACAGCGCAGACGACGGCGTCGAGCGGCGTGCCTTGCATTGCAGCCTCGAGAACCCGCTGGCGCCACATCGGGTCGCGGATCCCGGCGGGGTATCCGGAGCGCGAGTCCAGGAGCTCGAAGTCGTACGGTACGAGCGCGGTGACCACCTGGGCGCCGCCTCGGTGCTGGGGCTCCGGCTCATCGGGCTCACGGTCCTCGGGAATGCGTTCGCTCTCCGCAACGGTCGCGAGCGGCTCGGGAAGAAGGGCCGCGGCATGGAACGAGCCGATCAGCGCGACACTCCCCGTCCTTCCCACCTCGTCGAGCCGCTTCCGCATGAAGGTCTCGCGCAGGACGTCGGAGCGCGAGGGTCCGGCGTCGGATCTCTGCGCGAATCCGAGAAGGAGCGCCGCGCGACGGATCTCTTCAATCGATGAAGCCGAAACCCGATCCTCGACGAGTCGATCCCAGAGCTCCTCGAAGCTCGACGCCTCGATCCGGAATCCGACATTCTCGACGATCCCCGGCTGGCGCGGCCTCCCTGGCTCCTCCCCAAGCTCGCGAAACGCCACAGGACGATCGAACGCGATGACGGGTACGCGCCGGGCACACGCCCAGCGGACGGCCACCAGCTCGGGAGAGAAGTCGGCGAACGGGTAGAACCAGAGCTCCCTATCGTCGCCCCGGACCGCCGAGAGGGCGGCGGGTGCAATGAGGTCGGGGTGCCCGAGCCAATCGATCCACGGCTGGAGCTCTTCGGGCAGCTCCAGGAAGATCCGCTCGGGACGGGCCGAGTCGAGGAGCCCCGGCAGCGCCGCTGCGAGCGCCGGAGAATGGTGCCGGATTCCGATCAGGAGCGGCTCGCGGCAACTGGCGAGCCGCTCCCGCGCCTCGAATGGCGTCAGCGTCATTTCCCCTCTTCCAGGTCACTCCTCTTCTCGTGGAGCTGTTTCCAGAGGCGCGAGCCGGCGTCGGCCCGCCGCTTGACGGCGCCGTCCCAGTAGGCGAGGAGCCGGCCCCGATCGTTCGGATCGTCCTTCTGAACGACGCCCAGGAGATAGCCGGGGACGAGCGAGGCCAGATCGCGGGCACCCGGCAGAAAGGCAGCCGTTAAACCGAGCGAAGTCGCGACGCCGACCGCCTCCGCCGTGCTCATCACGGTGCCGGGCCGTTCCACGGACCACCCCTCGGCCGTTCGCCCGGACCGGAGATCGCGGAACGCCGTGACGAGCGCCTCGAGCACGGCATCGTCCACCGAAAGCGGTCGTCCGACGCGGGCGAGAACCGCTCCCGCCTTCCGCCTGACGAGCTCCGTCTCCCGGGCGAGGTCGGCGATCGGCGGTACGGTCTCGAAGTTGAAACGCCGCTTCAGCGCTGCGGACATCTCGGAGACACCGCGATCCCGCAGGTTCGCGGTCGCGATCACGTTGAATCCCTCCTGCGCGTAGACGACACCGCTCTCGTCGCTCTCGTGCATGAGCTCCGGGATCGTTATGCGGCGATCCGACAGCAACGAGACGAGCGCGTCCTGAACCTCGGGAAGGCAGCGTGTCACCTCCTCGACCCGGACGAGAGCTCCGCGCCGCATCGCGAGGAGGAGCGGCGACGGGACGACGGCCTCGGGATGTGGCCCGCGCGCCAGGAGAAGCCCGTAGTTCCAGCCGTAGCGGAACGCCTCTTCGGTCGTGCCGGCGGTCCCCTGAACCGTCAGCGTGCTCGAGCCCGAGACTGCGGCGCTGAGAAGCTCGGAAAGCATCGACTTGGCCGTGCCGGGCTCGCCCACGAGCAGCAGTCCGCGGTCTCCCGCGAGCGTCACAACACACCGCTCCACGAGCGAGCGCGAGCCGACGAATTTTTCCTGGATGACGAGCGATCTCGGGACGTCGTCCGGCGCCTTGACTCCCTTCGCAAGGCGGAGCGTTTCGCTCGAGGAGCCGAGGAGAAAGGTGATGACCGACGCAGGCGTGAGCAGCCAGCCGGGCGGCCTGGGGCCAGCGTCGTGGTGAGCGAGGAACGCGAGCTCGTCCTTGTGGAGGAGCTCCGCCGGAGGTGTCTGCCGCTTCTCGGAGGCCGTGCTCACTTCACCTCCTCATACTTCGGAACGTCCGCTTCCTGCGAGAGCCTCCTCCACGCCCACTCGAAGAGATCATGAACCGGCAGGAGGGGGAGCAGAGCTCCGAGCGGGCGGTATACCGGGCCACTGCCACCCGGACGGCGGAGGCCATACATCGGCATCTTCCACGTCTCGAACGGCGGGTCGGGGCTCTTGAGCGCCTCCCAGCCGCCGGGCAGGAAATGCGCGCGACCTGCCCGCTCCCGTTTCGCCTCGAGAACGAGACTCGCCTTTGCGAGCTCGTCGCAGGCCTTCCTGTAGCGCACGGGCGTCCAGCCGTTCCATTGCTGAACGAGCTTCGCAGTGGGATTGATCAGCGCCAGAGTCTGGAGGTAGAGCACGGCGGCGTCCTCGGAGAGGGAGTACGTCTCCCGCAGAGAGGCGACCAAATGGGGTGTCGCGTGGAGCGGGTTCGTTTCGTATTCGCCCCGGGGCACCGGCGTGGTGGCAACCCGCTCGGCCATCCGAGCACCGCCCTCGGAAAGGAGCGAGAGCGCACCGAGAAGCGTCGGCTCCCGATTCCAGGTCGTCACTGCCGCTGTATACGGCAGATAGACGGGGCTTCCAGGCATCGGACTGTCGTTCAGCCGGGAAGGCCTGATCGCGAAAACGAGCTGTGGATACGTTGAACTGGGTGCTGCCGCGAGGAAGAACCCGCCGTCCTTCGCTTCGACGACTTCCCCGTTTCGCCTCAGTGTGATTCGATCCCCCTCGAGGCTCTCGAAAAATGTGTCCCGTGCCTTCTTCGGATCGGCCTCGGACCAGAACGTCAGCGTCTCACCGGGCAGGAGAAGGTCCGGGTTCCCCAGGCGTTCCCGCGCGAGCTCCAGGACCTCGGGAATCCCCTGCCGCACGGGCGTGCCCACCGGAAGGTACGAAAAGAGATAGGGGACGTAGCCAGCCAGAGACCGAACGGCGTTCAGGTCGAAGGCCTGGACGTCACTGAAGGTCAGCTCCAGTCCCCGGTTCCCGATCTCGAAGCTCACCTTCGCGTCGCGGGTCAGAAACGTCGTCCCGGAGGGGCGGAGGAAGGCCGTCAACATCGCGCCGGGCTTGATCGCGGGAGCCAGCGCCGTTTCCAGGGCGGCGGAGAGCTCCTCGTCGGGCGCGATCCGCTCGCCGCAGAGGGACCGCCAGGACGCTGCGAGACGCTCGACCGGTCCGTCCGGAGCGAGGGGCTCCCAGAGCCGTGCGGGATCGTCCGGCATCGCTGCCGCGAGAAGGCCGCAATGTGTTTCCCTCGAAAGGCCCTTCAGCGACTCGAGCGCTGCAGTGAGGAGCTTCGGCTTCAGGCCCAGCCGCTCGCGCGCCTGAGGGGAAGGGCCCCCGCCGAGCTGGAAGCCCGTCCAGACCACAGCCGCCTCAGTGGGTGTGAGCCCCGTGGCCGAGGAGAGCGCGTCGAAGATGTCGGTGCCAGCCGGCACGGGCCCGTTCACGCGAACGCGCTCGACGAAGCTCCGAATGCGCTCCGGGGTCTCCCAGATCTCGTCGAACCGCCGCTCCGCGACGACGGTTACACCGTCGGGGAGGCCGAACGACCCGCTGGGATTCCACTCGAGACCGGTCGCCCGATCCTGCTGATAGCGGTTCCGCCGGAGGAAGTAGGAGCTGCCTCCCCGCTTCGTCACGAGGCCGAGCCACGTTCCGGCACGGAAGGGTGTCTTCCCTCCTTCGAACGAGAGGTCGACCCAGCGAAACGTGCCGGCGTTTCCGGCGAATGGAGTGTCCGCGAACGCGAGCAGCATCCTGAGGACCGTCTCCCGATGCTCCGCGGACATCGTCATCGACGCCGCGCCGAAGGCGATCGCCGCCAACCGGCCGACGAAGGTATCCCAGGGGATCTCGCTCGCGGCGAGCAACCGCTCGCCGGAGAGGGGCTCTTCACTTTCGTTGAACAAGGCGACCCTCGTACCCGACTCGGGGTCGAGGAGGAACCCGGCCACCTCGCGAAGCTGGCGACTCGCCGACCCTCCTCGTCCGCCGCCGGCGAATCCGAGCGCCGCGAACGCGGCGCCAATCGCCTCGTCGCCAAGCTCCTCCCTGGGATGGGAGCCCGCCTTCGACAGCTCGGCCTTCCGGCTCGACACCAAGGCGTCGCGGGCGATGGTGAGCTCCGCGGCCATCTCGACGACGCCGAGCACCCCGAGGCGCAGCTTCTCGTGGGTCACTTCGGGGAGGCTGGACGCGATCGCCTCGCGAGTCGAAGTGAGAGACGCGGTCGCCCGGCTCGATCCCGTCGAGGCCACGATCTCCGCGCGCGCGACCTCGACCAACCGAACGAGCGTTTCGTGCGAAACGCCGCGGAGCGCTTTCGACCCGCTCTCGTCCCGCGGCGAGAGGAAATGCCAGAAGGGACGGGGCAGGATCAGTACTGTCCCTTTCGCGAACGTCGTTTCTCTTTCTCCCGCCGTCAGGGTCGAGCCCTCGAATCGGCCCTCCGGATGCCAGATCGAGTGGGGGCTCGCGCCCCAGCGGCTGCCGCCGGAAATGGGCCGCGGTACCGAGTCCGCCGGGAAACGCAGGAGCGCCCAGGGGACCTGACCCGCGAGGCCGCCGGCGAACCTCCTGCCATCGATCCCCTCGGCTTCGATGCCCGTCTTGGTCCGGTGCAACCAGCCCTCTTCCTGACGCGCGCCCCGCTTCGCCTTCACGCGAAAGCCGAGGAGCCCTCCGCGACTTCCGAGTGGCGAATCGCGAAGGGCAGCGGGCAACGGCATCAGCTCGCATTCGTTCGCGCAGAGGCCTGTCCCGTCTCCGAGGAACTCCTCGAAGAAGCGGGGGTAAGACAAGCGTCCCTTCGCGCCCGTGACCGGAGCGAGCTCGCGCAGCCGCATTTCCGTGCCGTCGAAGGCAACCACCCACAGATGCTCGCCGTCGCAGAAGAGCTCACCGTCGCCGTTGACTTTCGTGTCGCCGGGCCGATAGGCCCGCTCCCCTTCCGTCACGGAACCATCGGGGAGAGCCCACGAGTAGCCACGCACCCTCGTGTTGCCATAGTCCCCCTCGGACGTGGCCGTGGGGCTACCGCTCCAGTAGGCGACCCTCGCGTACGACGCGTCGCGATAGACGACGTGGATCTGCCCCGCAGCGTATCGGAGCTCCTCGATGTGTGACCTCGGCGGCGCCACGATGTCGTGGGTCAGGACGACGCCCTCCGGTCCGATCACGGTCACCTTCCACCCGTGCGCGAGGATCAGATACGGGAAGGAACCCGTCACGACAGCGAGCCGATCGGTTACGCCTTCGAGCTCGTTCTCGAGCGCAGGCCACGACAGCTCATCGTAGAGGCCGATTTGAAGCGTCCGCTGGAGCGCGAGCGCGGGATCCGCTGCTGCGAGCCGCTGCAGCGCCTCGGGCGTCTCGGCGAACGTCTGTGCCGAGGCCGATGTCCGGAGTGTCTTGAGAGCGTCCTTGAAGCCAGGGAGAGCTGTCGACTCGAGGAGCCCCAGCAGGCGGAGGAGCCAGCCTCTCCGCGCCTCGGCGAGCCCCGCCATCCCCCTCGATACCGTCTCGAACGGCTCCTTACCCATCACGCTGCCTAGCGCGCCGTCGAGAAGCGGTGAGAAGCGCGCGTCTCTCGCGACATGGATCGGATCGAGAGGTCCCACTTCGGTCTGACCCGCCGCCCAGTCGTTCAGGTTGACGTTCGATCTCTCTGCGTCAGGGTCCGCGACCGGGATCCCGAGCGACAGCGCATGCTCGCAGAGATCGAGCGAGAGGTGCCGCCATGCGCCATGCCCAGCCGCGAGGTTCACGGGCTCACCGTCCTTCGCGAGCCTCGGCGCCATCCGTGTCACGAGAGAGAACAGCTCTTTCGGAAGCTTCGCGGGCCGCCAGCCCCCCTGAGCGAGCCCCACGAATCGCGACAGCCAGGCCGCCGCGCCTCCGCCGGGACACGCCTCCGCGGGGGTTGTACCGTCCGTCTCGACCAGCGCCTGCGTCGCTCCTGCCGAGTCGAGAAGGTCCAGCCAATGAACCACGAGACTCGCTTCCCCTCTCGCGGCTTCCGGCGTCAGATTGAGGAGGATTCCTCGCACTTTGGCCGACTCCGACGCCAGCGTCAGCAACGCCTTTCGGTACTTCTTCCAGACCTCACCCGCAGCGCGCGCCATCGACGGTGACTCCAGGATCTCTTCCAGAAGGCGGGTATCCTCGACGTCGGCATCGAGGCCAGCCGCCTTTGCGAGCCGCCTCAGCTCATCCGGCATCGACGACCATGGGGGCATGCCTCCCGTGGTCCGACTCACCGACAGTGCCCGAAAGTGTTCGAAGGCAGTGGCAGCGGAGTGACCCTTCGCGAGCTCCGCGGCGTACTCGGAGAGCGACTTGATCGAGAGGCCGCCGGCGAGTGCGAAATCGAGGAAGGACTGCCGCCGTTGCCCCTCGTCGACAGCGAGTGCGTGAACCCTTTCGGCCTCGCGCGCCTTGCCGAACGCCTGGGCCGCATACATCGTGTTTCCCAAGGCGAGGAAAGCGCGTCCGACCTCCTCCCAGTACGAAGGCAGAAAATGCGGTACAGACCGGGCGAGCCGCACACCGATCGCGTCGAAAATCTCCTTTGCGGCTCCCGGCCTGGACTTCGCGATCCGCGCCCCCTTCTTCAGCTCCTTCACGACCTCGAGTGCGAACGAAGCATGGGCGCGGTCGTTCACCATCGCCCAGCCCGGGAACCCCAGCGCGCGCCGTCTCCGGATCGCGACGCTCGGCGAAGGCGCGGTCGGCGGCACGAATCCGAGGAACTCCATCTCGAGATCGTCCGCGGGCGCCAAGCTTTCCGGCGTGAGGCGGACGACCGGCCGGTCACCGAGCGCCGGATGGCGGTAACGTCGACCGAGAACCGTGTCCACCAGCTCCCCTTCCGGAGCGGACGTGCCTGCCGGCAGCAACGCGTCGGCGGCAAGGAGTCGCGCCAGCCGTTCGTCCCGCTTCTTCGCCAGCTTCATTTCCCACCTCGTGAATTCAGGTCGCCGGCATCCGCTCGCGGCTCCCTATGCAAGGCGCGTCCGCTCACGAAGGCACCTCGTCCTTTTCCACCTTTCGTCCCGCGTAGATTGCGGACGCCATCCTCATCCCTTCCGAAAACGCCACGGGACCGACCTCGGCAAGGGGGATCGTCTTCTCACGGAGATCGAGCCACGCGAGGTCACCAGTAACGGTTGGGGATTCGGGGTCGTCCGACCCGACCCAGTACCGTGCCTCGACGACCCGGTCGCCCTCCCAAACCGACGTCGTGGCGAACCCACCACGCACCCTGTAGCCCAGTTTTCGGCACCGGCCGAGCGCAAACTGAAGCTTCTCGAACTCGCCTCCCGAGAGGTCGTCCACGCTCGTTCCGGCCACGTTGGGCAGCGCCGACATCGGGAAGGTCTCGCGAAACAGCTGCGACAGTCCCTGCGTGAACGAAAGCTCCGTCGCAAGCTCTCGGAAGTCGTCACGCTCCCGCAACAGAATGGGGTGCGGAATGACGACACTTGTCGAGCCGATCCACGAAGTCTCGCCGTCCAAGTTCACGGCGCCGACTCCCTTCTTCGAATCGATGTCACGGAGGAATCCAGCTTCATCGTAAATCGGCTGACCGTCCGGCCCTACGGGAGCGACGACCGCATTCTGAAGGCGCTCTTTCCAGGCTGGGTCCTGAAAGACGGCATCCAGCACCGCACGTGGCACGGGGAGCGAGCGAAGCATCCACCGCTCGACCGCCTCGAGACACTCTCGCTCGTGCTCGACGAGCCAGTCCGCAAGCGCGCCGAGCCGGTCTGCAACCTCTCCTTCCCTGACCGCCTTCGGTACCGCTGCGAGTTGCTTCTCCCCTTTTCTCGCGACGAGCTTTCTCTCGCCGCTCAGCGCCAGAGAGTACCCACCCCCGGCGTCGAGCCAGTTCAGCTCCGACGGGCCTTCACCCACAACTCCATCCGGCTTCGCCGTCGTCTTCCTCGTCGCCATCGGCTTCCCCTCTTGCATTCGGATACCGCGATTGAACCACGAAGCCGCCGCCGTATTCAAGCCGCACAGTCAGCCCAGCACAAGGTAACTACCGACCGGACATCAAAGACGAAGGCTCCAGGCGGCTGGTGTGCTCGAGTCCTTTGGAGTGCTGTGTTCGCATCGATGAAAGCGGCGGCACGAGTGTGCTCGCGTCGCCGTCGACATTCATCTCACTTCAGGCGGACGCGACAGCACAGCCGCCTTCCGAGCCAACTGTGCCAGTTCCTGCACCCTTTCGTCCTCCGGCCAGCGGGCAGCAATCTCGTCGAGTCGCGCCGCCAGATCGAAGAGATCGAAGTTCCGGGCCCAGTACGTCTTCTTCAGGACCTCCGCGTACGTGGCCACAGCCACCGCCAGCTGGAGCGAAGGGGACGCCTCCTCCCAGGACTCCTCGAACCGTTCGGAGCTAAGGGACTTGGTGATCTCCCGCCGCTCCCTCTCTCTGGCTGGGCGATAGCTCAGGTGGACTGTCGCGAGGGTCTGCGGCTCCGCGTCTGAGACGAGCTTCACCTCATAGAGCGCGGTCGTTCTGTGCCCGGCCCGGATTCCGCCCCCTTCGACCGAGTCGTCGCGGTAGCGACCGTACCCGGCCCGGGTCTCGTAGCCCACGAGCCGGTAGCGCGACACGACTTTCGGGTTGAACTCCACCTCGGTCTCGGTGTCGTACGCGATCGCCTGAAGGAATCGCGTGAGGTTCGGCGTGCTTCGCTCCTCCTCTCCGGGCGAGACGGCTTTCACCCCGATGCGGAGATACCGATAGTCGGGGCCGCGGGGCGCGTACGAGGAGCCGCCCTCCATCGCGATCGCAAAGTCCTCCTTGCGAGGCGAGGGGTCCTCGTAGTCGAAGAAGTTAAGGTAGTCCTCGACGCGCACGGAAGCGGGTTCCGGCAGCGCGTCGTTCCTCAGATACTGTCGCCCGACCGTGTACGACTCCGTGCCGATGGGGAGCGGGAGCTTCGAGCGTGGGTTGCCACTGGTGTCGAGGAAGCGAGCGCCCCTGGTCGGTTCCGAGAAGGAGAGTCCGGGCCCTACGATCCACGGGGCCTCACCCGAGGGCGCCGCATTGGCCAGTGCCACCCGTGCCTCCAGATTGCCCGAGGGTGTGATCCCGACTGGCGAGTACGTCTGCGTGAAATCGAACAGATACGACCCGCGGCTGTCGGGCGGGAAACAATCCGTGTGAGTGAGCGTGGCCGTTACCGTCGCCAACCGTTGCACAGACTCGGATCGCCTGGAGACTCCATCATCCGAGTACTGCCTCAGCGGGCGAGTGGCCGTAAGGCCTCTCTTTGCTGCCGCCGGAGTCTGGACCTTGGCCGGGACCGGCGTCGCCGGAATCGCCGGCACCGGCATGGCAGGAGCGACGACCAGCGGCACCGGCTCGCGCGCCGCGGGATCTGCGGGAGCCATCGGAGGCGCCGGTTCCGTCCGTTGAACCCGAACTGCGAGATAGCCCGTCCCGACAGTGAGGAACAGAGCTGCGGCGATACGGTACAGAGGACGAACCCGTGTCCAGGATCGGGGAACGGACGTCGGCTCGGTCGGAGCGCCGGCCTCGATCGTCTCGGGAATGTCCGCCTGCAGCCTCGCCAGGAGGTCCGGCGGCGGACTGCCGTCGGGCACGCTCTCGAGCAGCCGCGAGATCTCCTCGTCGCCCCACGTCTTGCTGCGCGTCATGGCTCGGTTCCTTCCAGATGAACGGCGATCGATCGGAACGCCCTCTTGAGCCGCTTCCTCACGCCGACACCCGTGACGCCGGAAAGGCGGCCGATCTCCTCCACGGAGAGGTTTGCCCAGAAGCGGGCAGTGACCGCGAACCGGAGCTCTTCGGGGAGGTTCATCACCGCATGGCGGAGGCGCGTCTCCACCTGCTGCCGTTCGAGCCGCTCCTCGGCGGGCGGCTCGGGATCGCGCGGGTCGTGCCGGGGATCGTCGGAGAGGGGCGTGAAGAGCCGCGGCCGCCGCGCATCGTCAAGGAACGTCGTGTAGGCGATGCGGGTGATCCAGGTCGCGAGGCGGGACCTGCCGTCGAAGCCGGCGAGCCCCTGCCAGGCCTTGCGGTACGTCTCCTGCGTGAGATCGGCCGCGCGCTCCCGATCGCCTCCCGTGAGCCTCAGGACGTACGAGAAGATCCGCGGGTACGTCTCTTTCACCAAGGAGTCGGCGGCAACCCGGCTCCCCGCGCGGAGCGCCGCCAGGATCCGGTCGTCGTCAAAGGACTCGGGCGGATCGGTCACGAGGGCCGCCGAGCCGGCGATCGGCAGAGGCAGGGCCTCGAGCTGGACGGGCACATCAACTTGGACGGTTCAGCCTCCGGAAACGAAACCCATTCCCCGCGAGAGGCAACTATCCGCATCCGTTCTCCGCCCTACACTCCGCCGCCATGATCCTCCTTGTCTTCCTGTTCTTCGCGGTCCTGTTCGGCCTCGCGACGGCGGGCGTCATCCTCGTCTGGTGGGGGCTCTTCTGGGCGCTCGCGCGCCTCCTCGCGGTAAGCCCCAACCCCTGGATCTCCTGGGCCATGGTGTCGCTCCTCGGCGCGCTCACGATGCTGCCCTTCGCAATCCGCCCCACGATGCAGGCAACCGACTGGCGGCGCGTCGCCGAGTCCATGCTCACGGGCTCTGCCGTCCTCACGAGCCTCGCGATGTTCCTCGCCGGCTCGCTCCTCTCCACGAAGGTGCGCTTCCTTCGCCCGCCCGCGCTGGGCACCGGTCTCCTCAGCGCACAGGGTGCGGTGATCGTTCTCCTGGCCGCCGTGGCGGCCGTCGTCCTCGCGCGCATCCCGGGGCGCCTCCGCCACGAGGAGGCCGTAGCCCGGGGCCGCTCCACCCCCGAGAACGATTCCTACGCGGCCGGCGTGCGCGCGGGCCGCACCGAAGTGGTGAAGGCGAAGGCCGCGTCGGACCCCACCTGGAACCGCGCGCTCGACGCGCTCGACAAGCGATCGACTCTGGTCTTCGTCGCGATGGAGGGCTCGCCCGCGATGCTCCGCGAGATCGCCCCGCTCGCCGCGGAGCCCGATCGCGCCAAGGCGCTCCTCGCAGCCACCCGCGCCGGACGTCTCGAAGCGATGGCGATCCTGCTCGACGCCGGCACCTCACCCAGCGGCGAACCCCTCGTGACCGCGGTGAACGCGAGACGCCGCCCGGCCATCGACCTTCTCCTCGCGCGGGGCGCCGACCCGAAGGTCGACGCGAACGACGTGCTCGCGGCCGCGATCGACGCGAAGGACGTCGCGCTCCTCACGGTCCTCCTCGACCAGGGCGTTCCGGCCAAGGGCACCGGCACCGGCCTTCCGCCGCTCGGCTACGCGGCCTTCCACGACCCTGGACCCATGCTGGATCTTCTGCTCGCGCGGGGAGCGGAGCTTCACGCCGCGGACACGTTCGGACGCACGGCCGTCTGGTGCGCGGGGACGTTCGGGAACTCCGAGGGGATGCGGTTCCTCGCAGCGAAGGGCGCCGACGTGAACGCTCGTTCGAGAGACGGCCTCACGCCGCTTCTGTACGCGGCCGACAAGGGCATGGCCGGGATGGTGGCGACGCTCCTCGAACTCGGCGCCGACTCTTCGCTGCGCATGCCCGCGACGTTCGCGGCGGGCGGCGCGAACAAGACGGCGCTCGGCGTCGCGCGCTGGCGCCGGCACGCGGAGATCATCACGCTCCTCGAAAAGAGCGGCGCGCCCGAATGACTCCGCTTCGTTTTAGAAAGAAACCCGTTTGGCACGAAGGATGCCGGGCGTTGTAGTCTCGGGCACTCGGACCGATCCCTCCATCTCAATGCGGACCCTCGAGGTCCCGCTCGGGAGCACATACATGCCTTTCCCCTGGGACCTCGCGAGGCGCATCGCGCTGGCCGTGACGTGCGGCGTTCTCGCCGCCCCCACGGCACTCGCCTGGGACCCCGAGGCCCACATCTCGATCTTTCAGGCCGCGGTCGCCCTGTCTCCCGCCTTCGAGAGGCAGCTCCCGCCCGCGCAGCGGGACGTCCTCGAACGCGGCATCCGCGAAGCGGACCCGCTCGACCCCCGGTGCCTGCGACACCGAAGCAACCCGAAGCAGACGGCGCTCGCTCGGGCCGCCGAGGCCTACGAGAAGCTCAAGGCCGTCCCGCGCGGCGCGAGCCCGCGCTCTCACGCGCTCCTCGTGGGCCAGTTCATCCACTACCTCGGAGACGTCACCACGCCGCGCCTCGCTATCGGGATGGAAGACGATTCGAAGGTCCCGCTCAGCCTGAGCGACATCGTCGTGCCCCGCATCGCGCGCCCGCTGGGAGACAAGCCCTTCGCCGCCGTGCTCCGGGAGCGCGCCGAGGAGGCCCTCCAGCCGGTCCCCTCGGTCGGCTCTCTCCCCGAGGGGTATCGCCTCGCCGTGAACTTCCTCCTCGACGTCTTCGACACGCTTCCGAACGCCGCCGAGGCCAGGGCTCTTTCTCCGCCTCCGGATGGGCTCATCGTGGCGAGCCCGGCCTGGGCCATGACCTACGGCGAGTACGGCTTCCCCGGTTTCCGGCAGAAAACCCGGCTGCAGGTCCCCATCTTTCAGCTCCTCGACTGGGCCGCGTACCCGGCCGCTTCCGGCTCCCGGGTGAAGGCTCTGATGTACAACGCGACGGACCTCTGCGTGTCCGAGGTCTTCCTCAGGAGCGAAGAGTTCAGCACGAGGGTCCGCGTCGACATGCCCCCCGGCGCGCTCCGCTTCGTCGACTTCGAAGGGCCGGAGGCCCTGATCGAGAACGTCGGCGGAATCCTGATGCGCGGCGACTGCGCCGCCTTCGACGGCAAGGGAATCGTTCCGGTCCGGCGCTTCCTGTTCGCGAATCTCTCCTCGGGCCTGCCGCTCTGGAATCATCTGGCCGAGGGCGCTTCCGTTCCGCCACTTCC
This sequence comes from uncultured Holophagales bacterium, assembly GCA_964643185.1. Lineage (GTDB taxonomy): Bacteria > Acidobacteriota > Thermoanaerobaculia > UBA5066 > UBA5066 > JAEUQS01. Next base: position 4,685 of record CAZXSG010000007.1, on the reverse strand, counting down.
TCAGGCCAGCTACCCGACCCATTCTCTTCCCGCGCGGGAGCTGGGCGGCCTCGTCATCGAGTCGCTCGCGGCGCTTCCCGCAACGAGCGGCTGGTTCGTGAGGCTGGAGCTCTTCAACCGATCGGAAGAGACCGTGGCCCCCGTGACCCTCGAGTTCGAGATCCACGACTTGGGTGGGAACGTCCGCGGCACACGGGAGGCGTTCTTCGAGCCGAAGGACCTGAAACGTGGAGAGAAGCGGATCTACGAGGGCTGGCTCATCTCGCAGGTGGGAGCGAGCCAGGCGGACTGGCTGCGCCTGGTGGGCATTCGGCGGAGCGCCGCCCCGAAGGCTGGAACCGTGACCGGAGGTCCGCCCCCGAAGCCGCCCCGATGAGCTGGTCGACCTGAAGAAAAGAAACCCATTTCGCACGAGAGAAGCCGGGCGTTGTAGGCTCCGGCGAAACGGAACGTTTCCCCCATCTCAACGCGGACCCTCCGAGGGATCCCGCCGAGGAGCACACATGGCCTTTCCCCGCCATCTCCCGCGACGGCTCGCGCTCGCGCTTTCCTGCGGTCTTCTCGTGGCCCCCACGGCACTCGCGTGGGATCCCGACGCCCACGTTTCGATCTTCCAGGCCGCGGTCGCCCTTTCCCCCGCTTTCGAGAAGCAGCTTCCTCCGCTGCAGCGGGACGCCCTCGAGCGCGGCGTCAAGGAAGCGGATCCCGCCGACGCCAAGTGCCTCAAGCACCGCGCCAACCCGAAGCAGGTCGCGCTCGCTCGCGCCGCCGAGTACTACGAGAAGATCAAGGCGGCGCCGCCCGGCACGAGCACGCGCTCCTACGCGCTCCTCGTGGGTCAGTTCATCCACTACCTCGGCGACGTCACCACACCGCGCCTCGTCATCAAGATGGAGGACGATCCCAAGGTCCCGTTGAACATCCACGACATCGTCGTGCCGCGCATCGCGCGTCCCCTGGGCGACAAGCCGTTCGCCGACGTCCTTCGCGAACGCGCCGAGGAGGCCCTCCTGCCGGTGCCCGCGGTGTCCTCGCTCCCCGAGGTCTACCGCCTGGCGGTGAACCTCCTCCTCGACGTCTTCGACACCTTTCCGAACGCGGCCGAGGCGAGGAAGCTCGCGCCCGTCCCTGACGGACTGGTCGTGGCCAGCCCGGCCACAGTGATCACCCGCGGCCAGTGGGGCGGCGCCAGCTTCCGCCAGATGACCCGTCTGAAGATCGCCAATTTCCATCTTCTCGACTGGGCGGCGTACCCGTCGACGTCGGGCAACCGGGTGAAGGCCCTGGTGTACAACGCGACGGATTTCTGCGTCTCCGAGGTCTTCCTCCACAGTGAGGGCTTCGGCACCAAGGTGAAGGTCGACATGCCTCCCGGCGCGCTCCGCTTCGTCGACTTCGAGGGGCCGGAAGGCCTGCCGGACGACGTCCACGGCGTCCTCATGCGGGGGGACTGCCGCGCCTTCGGCATGCAGGGGATCATCCCGGCCCGCCGTTTCGTGTTCGCGGACCTCTCTTCGGGCGTGCCTCTGTGGGGACACATGGCCGAGGGCGCGTCCATTCCGCCCCTCCCGGCGGCGAATTACCCGGCGACCTCACTTCCCCAGCGGGAGCTGGGTGGCCTCGTCATCGAGTCGCTCGCGACGATTCCCGCTTCGAGCGGCTGGTCGGTGAAAATCGAGCTCCTCAACAAGTCGGAGAAGAGCGTGGCTCCCGTGGCGCTCGAGTTCGAGATCCGGGACCTGGGCGGAAACCTCCGGGACACCCGCGAGGTGGTGTTCCTCCCCACCGGCCTCAAACGCGGCGAGAAGCGGATCTACGAGGCCGGGCTCATCACCCAGGTCGGCGCGAGCCAGGCCGACTGGCTCCGCGTGATCGGCGTGCGGCGGAGCATCGCTCTGAAGACCGGGAGCGTGACCGGAGGTGGCGACAAGGCCGAGCCCGAGGCGACCCCCGGCCTCTGGCCCTACACACGCCCCAACGCGCGGCCACCCTCGACGAAGAACTGACGTCCCGATGAAGGTCGCGGCGCGCTAGAACAGGATCTGAACCTCGTACGTGCCGCTGACGACCTTCTTCGTGAGCGTGCCGCCGCCCTTCTCGAAGACCTTCAGCATCTTCTCGTTCTGGCACAGCACGTCGGCCGTGAAGCCGCGCACACCGTGAGCCTTGGCGAACTCCACGAGGCGCGCGTGGAGCAGCGCGCCGAGCCCCTTGCCCTGCCAGTCGGGACGGATCATGTAGGCCACGTTCGCGAGGTTCGTGGCGGGATCGAGGTAGGAGCAGGCGCTCGCGACCGCGACCTCGTTCTCCATGGAGCCCGTCACCGCCACGAACGCCATCTCGTTCTCGTAGCTCACGCTGCACAGATGCTGCGCGCTCGACACGGAGAGCGACGTGAGGTTCGTGAAGAACCGCGTGTAGACGTCCTCGGGCGTCATCGCGTGAAAGAGCCTGTTCATGTGCTCGATGTCGGTCGCCTTGGTGGGCCGCACGAGGACGTGAGTTCCGTCCTTCAGCGTCGCATCCCGCTCTTCCTCGGTGGGGTAGGCCCTACGGCTCTTGAGCGCGATCTTCGCGTTCACGTAGCCGATGCGCTTGGCCTCCGCAAGCAGCCCGTCGCGGAACGAGGGATGCGCGATCTCGAGGAGCGCGAGCGCCCTCTCGCGAACGGACTTGCCGAAGAGGTACGCGTGACCGTACTCCGTGACCACCCAGTGCACGTCCGACCGCGCGATGGTGGCGGCCTCGCCCTCGGGGAGGAGCGGACGGATGCGTGAGGTCTTGCCGTCTTCCGTCGTCGACGCGAGACAGACGATGGGCTTCCCCAGCGGCGCGTTCGCGGCACCGCGCAGGAACTCGGGCTGCGCGCCCACGCCGCCGTAGGGCTGCCCGCCGAACTGGTCGGAGCAGACCTGGCCCGTGAGATCGATGGAGAACGCCTGCGTCACCGACACCATCGCGTGGTTGTTCGCGATGACATGCGGGTCGGCCACGTACTCGATGGGATACAGCCCATACATCGGGTTCTCGTGCAGCGCGTCGTACAGACGCTGCGTGCCCATGGCGAAGCTCGCGATCACCTGCCCGGGATGCAGCGTCTTCCTCGCGCCGGTGACGACGCCCTTCTCCACGAGGTCCAGCACGCTGTCGGTGATGACGTCGGAGTGGATGCCCAGGTCGCGCCGGTTCGTGAGGAAGCGCAGCATCTCCTGGGGAATGCGCCCCGTGCCGACCTGGAGCGTCGAGCCGTCGTCGATGATGCGGGCGATGTACCTGGCGACCTGCTCGGCCACCTGCCCCGCGCGCTCGTGCGTGAACTCGATGACCGGCGTGTCCACCTCGACGAACGCCGAGATGCGGTCGACGGGAATCGACGCGTCGCCCAGCGTCCGCGGCATGCGCGGGTTGACTTCGGCGATGACTGTCCTCGCCGCAAAGACGGCCGTGGGAGCGATGTCCACCGAGACCCCGAGACTGCACTGTCCGTTCGCGTCGGGCGGCGCCACCTGGATGAGCGCGACGTCGAGCGGAAGGCCCCCGGCCTCGAGCAGACGGTGCACCGAGGGCAGCGAGATGGGGATGTACTCGATGCGGCCGCGCGAGTACACCTCGCGCGCCTCGGTTCCCGCGAAGAACACCTTGTGCGTGAACCAGGTGGACCGTCCGTGCGCGCCCACGGGGATCGCGCCGTCGGTGAGAAAGTGGACGAGCGTGAGGTCGAGCGGCTTGTCCGCCGCCATCGCCTGCAGCGTCGAAACGAGCGTGCGCGGCGTGGCGCAGGCGCTCCCCACGAACACCGTCATCCCGGGCCTCACCACAGACAGAGCGTCCTTCGCGGTCGCGACGCGGCTCCGCCAGTCGCTCACGGAGAGACGCCCTTGCGCCGCACGGCGAGGAGCGTGATGTCGTCGTACGGCTCCGTGCCGGCCGCGTGGTGCGCGATGCCGACCTCGATCGAGACGAGGAGCGCCTCGGCCGAGCCCTTCTCCTTCGCCGCCGTGTCGAGGAGCCGCGCCTCGGTGAAGTTGCCCGAGGGGCCGTGCGCGTCGGTGACGCCGTCGGTGTAGACGAGCAGCGTCTCGCCCGGCGCGAGCGACTCCGCCTCGATGCGGAACGTCATGCCCGGCATGAGGCCCAGAGCGGGTCCCGTGGGCGCGAGGCGCGCGCGCACGGCACCCCCCGCCGCGAGAAGCGCGGGCGGCTCGTGCCCGCCGTTCACGTAGACGAGCGCGCCGGTCGCGGGTTCGAGGAGCCCGAAGAACACCGTCGCGAACATGTTCGAGCGGCCGTGGTTCTTCGCGATGTAGTCGTTCACGATGCGCACCGAGCGCGAGAGCACCTCGTCGCTCGCGCCGCCCTCTTCCGCCGTTGCGCGAAGGAGACTTCGGAAGAGCGCCATGTAGAGCGCCGCGCCCACGCCCTTGTCGCACACGTCGGCGAGGACGAGAGCGATCTGCCCCGTGGGCAGCACGTAGGCGTCGTAGAAGTCGCCGCCCACCTGCTTGGCCGGCCGCGTCACCGCGGCGAGGTCGTACTCCGGGAGGCTCGGGAGCGCCTCGGGCAGAAACCCCGCCTGGATCTCGCGGCCGATGTCCAGCTCGCGCGACAGGCTCTTCGTGTAGAGCCGCTCGCCGTCCCCCCCGCGCTTTCGCCGCAGCCGGCCGCCCCCGCCCGCCCGCCGAAGG
>CAZXSG010000006.1:0-19433 GCA_964643185.1 uncultured Holophagales bacterium | reverse complement strand
TCGTGAAGTGCCGGAGGTTCCGCCAGACGCTCCTCGTGCGCGGCGACGCGAAGCTCGTGCGCGACGTGGACCCGATGGTGCTCGAGAACTTCATGGTCAGCTCCGAGGCCGCGCCCGAGACGCCGGACCCGAGCCTCGCGAACGACGTCGAGGTGACGTTCCGTTCTCCCCGCGGCGGTTCTGTTTCCACCGATCTCCCGTTCGCGAAGGCCGCGCTCATCGCGCTCCAGCAGCGCTGGCCCGAGGCCGTGCCCCTTCCCGTGGTGGCCGCGCTCGCCGCGGAGATGCTGGGCCGGCCGCTCTCGCCCGAGAACCTCCGCAAGCTCTACGGCGTGGTGCTCTCGCTCTACGCCACGGGCGTCGTGAGCCTCTGGGTGGAGGGGCCGAAGCTCATGCCGCGGCCCACGGAGCGGCCTCGCGTGAGCACGCTCGCACGCCTCCAGGCGTCCCGCGGGCCCGACGTGACGAGCCTCCGGCACCTGACGATCCACCTCGAGGACGAGGTCGCTCGGCTCGTGCTGTGCCTCCTCGACGGCACCCGCACGGCCGACGAGCTCGCGGCGGAGCTGACAGCCCGAGGCTACGCGGGCGACGACCTCGCCGAGCGCGTCCAGGGACAGCTGGGCCTCATCGCGCGCATGGGGCTCTTCGAGGCGTGACGCGGGAGGGGCCGCCGACGAACGTGCTCTTCGTCTGCAGCCGCAACCAGTGGAGGAGCCCCACGGCGGAGCAGATCTTCCGCGATCACCCCGCGCTCTCGGTGCGCTCCGCGGGAACGAGCTCGAGCGCGCGGGACGGAGTTTGGCTCCGCCCGTACCGGGCTGCGCACCGAGTCTCGGCGAACGACGTCGAATGGGCCGACGTCGTTCTCGTGATGGAGAAGAAGCACCGGACGCGGCTCCGCGAGGAGTTCGGCGACGTGCTGGGCGACCGGCCCGTCCACGTGCTCGACATTCCCGACGAGTACGGCTTCATGGACCCCGAGCTCGTCGACGTGCTGCGCCGGTCAGCGGGTGGAATCCTGGGCCTGGGCTGAGCCGGGAGAAAGGTCGGGTGCCGTGCCGTCACTCCAAGGCATGACGTGCACGCGCGAATCGGTCGGGTTGTCGGCAATCCTGGCCCTGATCGCGCTTCTGGGTGCGGCCGAGGCCGCCGGGCGGCCTCCAGCACGCGTCAATGCGATCGCGGCTCATGGCTCGGAGGTCTGGATCGGGACCGACGGCGACGGCCTGCAGTTCTCATCGGATGGTGGCGTTTCCTTCTCCCCAGTGCCTTCGGCCACGTGTCCGCAGGGGATCGTGTTGGATGTCGCGCAAACGAAGGGCCAAGGGAGCGCCGAGCGCGTCCTCGTGGCGTGCGGGGATCTTCGGACGGCTTTCGTGAGAGGCGACCGCTTCTGGCGCATGAGATCCCTCTTTTCGACGTCGCTCAACACCGGCTGCCCCAAGGAAGCTGGGGAAGGCCGCCCGTTGATTCACGACGATCCGCTCGTCACGGACGGCCCCCTTCGCGTCACCGGAGTCGTCGACTGCAATCCGTTTTTCTGCGACGCCTCCGAGTTCGTCGCGAGTTTCGACGGGCAGAGCATCGCTAGGGAGACCGTGAAGCGCTGCCCTCTCGTCCAGAAGAGGCTCCTCGCCCCGATCTCGGCGGAGTCCCCGTTCGTCATCTTCTCGTCCCAAGAGATCGGTTCGGCGCGCATCCGGCGCGGACTGGCCCGGGAGCGCTTCGAACCCGGAGTCTCGGGCGCGCTCTTCTACGCGTCGCACTCGATCGAGTCTCTCGCGACGATCCCCGATGCGGGGCTGTCGTACCTGACGCGCGATGCCTCGCGGTTCGAACGCATCGTCGCGACCGGCCGGGAGGGAGTCTGGGTTTCCGAGGACGAGGGGCGCACGTTCTCTCTTCTGCCGAACCCCGGAGGACCGATCCGTACCGCCGCCGTCGACGGCAGCGAAGAGGGTCGCTGGGCGGTCGCGAAAGATCGCGAGATCCTCGTCACCACGGACGGCGGCGCCACCTGGACGGTCGTTTCCATCGCGAGCGTGCTGCCGACGTCGCTCGGGTACGACACGGCGAATCCCGAGCGCCTGTTCGTCGGGCGCGAGAACGGGACCGTCGACGTTTTGCGGCTTGCGGGCGGTGGCAACCCCACTCTGCTTCCGCCCGTCGTAGACGCGTCGAGCGGCAGCGTCTCGCTCTCGTTCCTGAACCGTTCGATCGCACCCGTTTCCCACGTCATCGAACGCAGCGTCGGCGCACCGGGCTCGTGGCTCCGGCTCGCACTGTTGCCGCGCGAAGACCGATCCTTCGTCGACGCGTCGGCACCGCGCGACGTGGCGCTCTTCTACCGGATCGTCACGACCGACGAGGCCGGAGTCGAGACGGTCTCCCGTGCGCATCGCGCGGTTTCGCCGACGACGGAGCCGCTCGCACCCGAGGAGGTCGTCTCGACGGCCCTCGCGGACGGCACGATCCGCATCTCGTGGCGCGACGTGAGCGGCCGCGAGGACGGCACCCTCATCGAGTTCCAGACGCTCGGGGGCACCTTCATGCCTCTGGTCTTCGTGCCCGCCGACGCGACGTCCTACGACCTGAAGGCGGCGCTCGCGGTCTCGCACGCCCGCGTTCGCACCCAGAACGTGAGGGGCGTCTCCGCACCCTCGGCATGGGTCCGCCTCGGCGGAGCGCCCCCCAAGGCCGCGCCCTCGCTCACCGGCACGCTCGAGGGCTCGACCCCTTCGCTCGCGATGACGGCCGCGCGGGACACGTTTACCTTCGCTATCGAGCGCTCCATCGACGACGCGCCGTTCGAGCGGATCGCCCTCGTTGCCGCGGAAGGAAGCGGTCACTCCCGTTCGGCCTCGTTCCGGGATCGCGCGTTCGAGACGGATCACAACCTCGTCTACCGCGCCGTCCCTCTCAACCCCGCCGGCGAGGGCCCGGCCTCGGCCGGTGTGTCGCTGGGGATCTGGTCCACGGAGCCGCTCGCTCCGGACGGGCTCGCGGCGACGATCGGCCCCGGCATTCCCCACAACGACGTGCCCCGCACGCTCCGGGTCACATGGACCGACCGGAGCGGCCGGGAAGACGGGTTCCGCGTCACCGCGCGCCCGAGATTCGGGACCCTGACCTCCGTGCTCGGTGGCACGCCTCGCAGCCAGACGGGCTTCGAGATCGACTACCGGCTTCCGGCCGTCGAGAGGTTCCCGGATACCCGCTTCGAGGGCGACATGATGATCGGCGTCGAGGCGTTCAACGGTCGCGGCTCGGGCGGGGCCGAGACCCCGCTCCGGGTATGGCCTTACGCGGAGGATCAGGAGACCGACGACCTCTGGCGATCGAGGGGCATCGCTCCCTTCCTGCTCCCCTCGGTCCTCACCGGGCCCGGGCGGGCCGGTGCCCCGGTCACGACCGAGCTCTTCGAGCCGAACGCCGCTAGCGGGGGATTAGATCAGTCGCGAGCCTACCGGCTGCTCGACGAGCGCTCGGGGTCGCTCCTAACCGGGCTCCTCCCGGTCCCGCCAGGCCGGGGCCTGGTCCTTCCAGCTCTCGGCAAGGTTGTCTTCGGCGATCACCCCCTCTTCCCCACGGAGTCCGGTCTCTCGGGAGCGCTGCTTCGATGGGGCGGCGCCGCTCCGCTCGCGTACGCCAGGTTGGTCTCCACCGTGTCCCGGGACGGGCGCTCCGGACAGGCCGGGGCCTCGTTCTCGGCCGTGCGCGCGGATCGGCTGGACGGACGGGCGCGCGTGATCGCCGGCTTCCGCGAAGACTCCCGCTGGCGCTCCGATCTGGTTCTCGTTCACCCGGGCATCTCTCCGGTGTCCGTCCGGGTCGGCGTCACCGTGGTCGTCGACGGAGCGGCGCGCGAGCTCGCGCCCGTGACGCTCGAACGGGGCGCCCGCGTCGTGCTCGAGTCCATTCTCGGCGGGGGAACGGGTGCCGTCGTCGTGCGCTCGCTCGGAGAGGAAAAGGATCCCTTCTTCGCGCACGGGCTGGCGTGGGACACCCAGTCGCACGATGCGCGCGTGCTCTCGGCCGCGCGGGCGGGGCGGGTGGACGTCAGACGGCGCGTCGGGGCCGGCGGCACGTATCGGTCGCCGCTTCCGATCGCGAACTCGCGAACGGAGGATGCCACCCTCCGGGTCACGGCGGTGAGCGCGGCGCCGGAGGGCCGGACGTTCGCGGTCCGCGCGGTGAGGGTCCCGGCTGGCCGGCAGATCGAGGTGGATGTCGTCCGCCTCCTGAGGGAGCGCGGCGATCTCGCGGGAGAGATCTTCCTGGGCTCCGTGCGCGTGCGGGGCGAGGGCTCGCTGGAAGGCATCGGAATCGCCGCGAGCCTGGAGACGCTGGACGGAGACTTCGGAGAGGGTCTGCCGGTCGTGCCGTTGGGGGCGAGCACCGAAAGGCGGGATTCGGTCTCGAACGATTTTCGCGTCTCGGCACTCCAGACCCGGCGCCTCACGGGCACGCGGATCTGCGTCATGAACACGAGCGACCGGCCCGTCACGTTCGCTCTCCATTCGCGCACGTGCCCGGTCTCGCTCAACTACACGTGCGTGCGGGGAGCGTCCCTCGGCGAGGTGACGCTTCCGCCCGGTGGCTTGTGGACGTCCATTGATCCCCTCGTCGACACGGGGGTCATGGAGGGCTGGATCGAGACGATCCGCCTTCCGGGCGGGAGCCTTTACTCCTATGCCCTCGAGCTGGATCCCGTCACGGGGGATCCGAGCCTCCGCATCGGAACGGGCGCGCTCGAGTCCCTGCCGATCGAGCCTTGAACGACGAAGAGCGACCGAAGCACTCAGGCGCCGAGGGCTGCCTCGAACTCCCCCAGGGACCCGGCCGTAGCCGCCTTGGCGAGCAGCTCGGCCACGGTTGCCTCGCTCTGGAGCACCTGCAGGCGCTGTCTGACCGATTCGGGGACTGAGCCGAACCGTGCGGTCAGGACCAGGACGATCGACTCCCTCCGCCCGCGCTCGATCCCTTGTTCCAGCCCTTCCGCCTTCGCCAGCCTCTCGACACTCGTAACGTAGGGCATCTGCTTCTCCTTCTCCATCCGCGCGAGCTCGACCCGAAAGGGCTCCTCGAGCTCGCGCGGCAGGACCATGAGCCAGTCCAGGAAACCAAAGACGGCAATCACGTACGCTCGGGAGAATCCCCTCTCGTAGAGCCGCCTGACCAGTCGGACCTTTTCGGAAAGCCGGAGTGCGCCGTCCCGGGCGGTCTCGCGCGCCGCGAGGTGGCCCAGAACGATGATGCCGAAAGGGTTGACGCTGGCCTCCAGCTCCTCACGCCGGCTCTCCCAGTCGATCAGCTTGAAGACCGGAAAGTCGAACTGAAGGCGGCAGCCCCAAAGCTCGTAGCCGAATCCGGCGGGACGCCATTCCGGATCGAGGTCTCCGAGGACCGCCAGGCTGAAGACCCTCTCGTCGTGGCGATCCCGGATGCGGTAGTGGTAGACGAACATCCGGCGGGCGAAGTCCGGATCGACCTGGCCCTGCACTTCCACATGAACGTAAACCAGGGACGGCCCCTCCCCTCGGCGGTAGACCCTGACCAGCTTGTCCGCCAGCCGGAGGCCCACATCGGCCTCCCGGACGATCGCCTGGAGCTCCGTGTCGAGGAGCTCGTAGCCTTTCTCCCAGTCGATCTCCTGATGCGCGACGGGGAGGAAGAACGCCACGAACTCCGGGAAGAGCTGCTCCAGCACTTGCTTCCAGGGAGCGTCGAGCGGCGTCGGGAGGAGGGGGTCGGTCACCGCCCGAAGCCTACGCGCTCGCCGTCCGCTGGAGAAGCCCTCAGCTGCTCGGGCGCACCCGCCGACAGCCATCAAATCGAAGAGCGGGGGCGATTCGCCCCCGCTCTTCGCCTCGAGAACGTTCGCGGTCAGCGCAGGAACGCCGAGACGAGCGCCTGCCACTTCTCTTCGGTGAGGAGCGCGGGCGCCGGGTGGACGAGCTCACCGCCGTCCGCGGCCGCAAGCCCCAGCTCGTGCTCGAGGTGGCCGGAGAGGCGCGCGCCCTCGGCGCGGAACCAGGCCTTGGCCGCCTCGCCCTTCGGGAAGCGCTCCCAGGCGTTCGTGTCGGGGTCGATCGTGAACAGCCAGCCTTTGCGGTACGGCGAGCTCTGCAGCAGGCCGGGGTCGTTCGCGACCGCCGGGTTGACGGCCGTGACCCAGCCGGTGACGGGCGACGGAATCATGGTGGAGCGTTCACCGCAGTCGATCGCGACGGCCGGGCTGCCTGCCTCGAGGCGCATGCCGGGAACGGGAAGAGTCACCTTCGTGGTGCCGGAAAGGATGTTGCGGGCCAGGTCGTCGAGGCCGATCCGGAGCTCGCCGAAGCGCCGAGCGAGCCAGGTGTGCGACGGGGCGTAGTGGCGGCCCGGTGCGAGCTTCAGCCCGACCAGGCTGGTGCGGCGCTCGCGCAGCTTCTCGAAGCCGACGATGAGGCCGATGAGGAGAGCGACCGGGACCGCGATGATGGCGAGAACGGCGACGTAGGCCAGCATGCGGAACAGGAGGCCTGCGAGGAAAACGCCCGTGGTCTGGAGGACTTCGATGAGGGTGTTCACAGGTCACCTCTCTTTATTCGTTTCAGCGGGGGGTTCTTTGGGGGCTTCGTGACACGTGGCGCAGTCGTCGAAGCCGTGGGCGGTCGTGCCGTGGCAGCTCCCGCAGAGGCGGCCTTTCAGCATCTCCTCGTGCGTGAACGCGACGGGCTTGCGGGCCGCGCTGCGCTTCAGGATGGGGAACAGCGCGGGGTGGCACGGCGTGCAGTCGGGCTTGGTCATGTCGAGGTGCGACTCGTGGCGGAACGTGACGACCCCGGGGCTGTCCGCGCCCTGTTTGAGGGCCTTGTCCTTGGGCAGGTTCGGCAAGCCGGCGCCCAGAGCAAAGGCCGAGAAGACCGCGAGGAGGAGCGTGGAGCGGAGTGCGGCTCTCATGGCGTTCTCCTCACTCGCCCTTCGGGGCATCGCCCCGCAGGGCCTGCTTCACGATCTCGTCCCAGTGCTCGGGGTCGATCTCGCGGGCGATTCCGTGGACCGGCGTGCCGCCGTCCTGGAGGGCCATGCCGAGCTGCGGCGTCAGGCGGCCGGCGAGCTTCTCGGCCGCGGTGTCGAGGAAGCGCCGGGCGCTCTCGCCACTGAACAGGTTCTTGAGGTTCGCGGTGAGCCAGCGGGGCTCCACCTTCATGATCCAGCCCGTTCCGTACGGATCGGCCACGGTGTCTCTCGGGTGCGCCCGCGCGGCCTCGTTCACGGCCACGACGTGGCCGTCGACCGGTGAGAGCACCTCGATGGGCGTGTCCCCGGCCATCACGGTGAAGGCCGGCTGCCCCTGCCGAACGTAGGCGCCGACCTCGGGGAGCTTCAGGCCGTCGATGGGCCCGATGAGCCTGTGGGCGAAGTCGTCGAGGCCCACGGTGACGTTACCGGCCAGCGCCCGCGCCCAGGCATGACCCGAGTGAAGGTGGACGTCGTCGGGGGCGAGGAACCAGCTGAAGCGGAAGCTCCGGGCCGGCGCCGGGGCGTTCTGGACGTAGCGCCAGAACGGGACGAAGAGGAGGAGATACGAGATGGCGATGAGGTATTCGAGCGCCTTCGTGGCGTGCGGTGACAGCAGAGCGGTTTCGTTCATTTTGTGCCTCCGTTCTCAGTGCGCGTCGCGAAAGTCGGGGTGCTCGTGGAGCACGGGCATCCGGTTGACGATCCAGCGGAACACGAGAACTCCGAGCGTGACGATGGTGACCGAGATGAGGACCTCCACGGCGCTCGGGATGTAGCGCGGAGCGGTCCAGTTGAACGCGATGAGAGAGACGTTGAGGCGGTTGAGAATCACGCCGAGAACCGTGATGACGGCGGCGGCACGCGCGAGCGTCACGAGGGAGCGCCGCGCCGCGATCGCGAAGAGCAGAGACGGCAGGAGCACGAAGCCCAGCATCTCGACGAGGTACCAGGCGCCCCATCCGGTCGCGAGGAGGTCCCAGCGGCCGCTGGCGGCGAGGCCCTGCAGCTTGACGAAGAAGTACGCGAAGAGCACGACCGCACCGCCCTTGGCGAGGCCCAGCGTGATCCTGTTGAGATCCACCGGGGCCGCCGGGTCCAGCTGGTCGCGGAACGCGCGGTGCGAGATCGCGCTTTCGAAGATGACCATTCCGATGCCCCCCGCGATGCTCGACACGAAGAAGAAGATCGGCAGGAACGGCGAGTACCAGAGCGGGTGGAGCTTGTCGGGGGTCATGAGGAAGAAGGCTCCGAGGGACGACTGGTGAAGCGTCGACAGCGTGACGCCGAGGACGATGATTCCGATCGTCAGGGAGGCGAGGACGCGCCGGAGCTTCGTGAGGCCGAGCCACTCGGCGAGAGACGGCGCGAACTCGAGGCGCAGGACCATGAGGTACAGGAAGACGCACCAGCCGACCTCGTACATCACGGCCGTCGTGCCGGGCGTGAGGAAGAACTGGTAGGGGAGGCGCCAGGGCTGCCCGAGGTCGAAGAAGAGTCCCACCACGACGAACAGGTAGCCGAGGAAGCCCGTGAGGATCGCGGGCCGGAGCACCGGGCGGTAGAGCTGCTGGCCGAAGATGTAGACGGCGCAGGCCACCGTGTAGCCGCCGGCCGCCAGCGCGACGCCGGTCACGACGTCGAACGCGACCCAGAGGCCCCACGGGCTCGCCTGGGTGAGGTTCGTGGTGGCGCCCAGGCCGAACACGAACCGGGCCACCATCGCCGGGAGGCCGAACAGCAGGATGAGCGCCGCGACGGCGTTGCTCTTCGTGAAGAGGCTGCGAACGTACTCCTTCGGCGGGAGGCCGAGGAAGACCTTCTCGCGCACGAACGTGGCCATTGGGGCGCTCGGGGAAGCGGCGCGGTCGATCGAAGCGTCAAGCATGGTGGTCCTCCTTCCCTTCGCCTTTGCCCGCGACTTCGTCCTTCCGCTTGCTGAACGCGTAGAGGCCCATCAGGAGCGGAGGCCAGAGCGTGATGACGAACGGAACGGCCGAGAGGGCGCCGTCGGCGAGCTCGGGGTAGGACTTCTTCTCGACGCCCGCGGGGAGGCCCAGCGTCTCGAACGGAACGTCGCTGATATAGAGCCAGCTCGTGCCGCCGGCCTCGCTCTCGCCGTAGATCTCGTGGATGTACTTGTCCGGGTTCTGGTAGATGCGGGTCTTGGCTTCCTCGAGAAGCTCGGCGCGCTTGCCGAACTTCAGCGCGCCCGTGGGGCACACCTCGGTGCATGCGGGAGGAAGACCCTGAGCCTGGCGCTCGGAGCAGAAGGTGCACTTCCGAACGAGCGGCGCGCGGCTTTCGTATTCGTATTTCGGAACGCCGAAGGGGCACGCGATCATGCAGTAGCGGCAGCCGAGGCAGCGGTCCGCGTGATAGATCACGGGACCCGCGGCCGTCTTCTCGAGCGCTCTCACGACGCAGCCGGACGCGCAGGCCGGGTCGACACAGTGCATGCACTGCGCCTTCGCGAAGCGGTCCTCGCCGGACGGGCTCTTCCGGGACCCCGCGTTGACGACCGTGAAGGCGACCGGGGTGGTGGCGCGGTGAGCGGCGAAGACCTCGGGATCCCCGGGTTTCTCGGGACCGGCCAGGCCGTTCGCCTCGGAGCAGGCGGCCTCGCAGCCGCGGCAGCCGGCGCAGAGCGTGGTGTCCACGAGGACGCCGCGCGCGTCGGGCCGGGCCTTGGGGGCGACCGAGGAGAGCGCCGCCTTTGAGGCCAGGCCCGCCGCGCCGGCGGCGCCTGCGATGCTGAAGAGGGTTCTGCGGTTCAGGTTCATCGTCGTCTCCTTACAGGGCGTTCTGGCGCGGCCGGGGCACGGCGGCGAGGAGCGAGAGGGCAAGGAGAGCGAGGAGGGCGAGAGGAAGAGTGGCGATCATGAGAGGACCTCCTTCTGGGAGCCCGCCGCGTCTGGCGGCAGCTCCTCGTCGATGGGGACGGCGAGCCCGACCCTCGCGACCACGTCGAGGTACATCGCGCAGGCTTCGTAGCTCGAGGCCACGCACGGTCCGCCCGATACCAGGTGGTCGAGAGGGACCATCTTTTTCATCGGGCAGGCGTCGCAATAAAGCATCACGACCTGCTTCAGGAACGGGCAGGTCGCGTTCGCGGGGGCTGGAGTGGTGGTGTGGGTCGCGTTCATGGCACTTCTGGAAGCGCAAGAGGCGAGCCACCCGCCCACGAACGGAGACACGAGACCTAAAGGCTTTGTTTGAAGGGGTTTAGCTGGCTCTCGAGGAAAAGTCCCTGGAGGGGCCTGGCGTTCGGGAACTCAACGGTGCGTTGCGTTTCTCAACGCTTCTAGCGGCCGTTCGTCTCCTCGAACTCCCCGCCTTCGGCGCGCGACAGCCCGTACTTCCGGATCTTGGCGTACAGGGTCACGCGGTCGATGTCGAGGATGCGGGCCGACTGCGTCACGTTGCCGGCCGTCTGCTTCAGGATCGCGGCGATGTGCTGCCGCTCGACCTCGGCCAGCGAAACGGGGTGACCGGGTGCCGCGTCCTCTGAGCGGAGCGAGAGCCCCAGGTCCCGGGCCGACAGCATCGGCGCCGTGGAGACGACGATCGCGCGCTCGAGAACGTTGCGCAGCTCGCGGACGTTGCCCGGCCAGCTGTGGGCCATGAGGACGGCCATCGCCTCGGCCGCGACCCCCTCGACCTCCCGCTTCAGCTCGGACCCCAGCTGCTCGAGCAGCGTGTCGACGAGGAGGGGGATGTCCTCGCGCCGTTCGCGGAGCGGGACGAGCCGGGTGGCGATGACGTTGAGGCGATAGAAGAGGTCCTGCCGGAAGCGGCCTTCCTCGACCTCTTTCGGGAGATCGCGGTTCGTGGCGGCGATGATCCGCACGTCGATGGGAAAGGACTCCGTGCCGCCGACGCGCGTGACCCTTCGCTCCTCGAGGACGCGCAGAAGGTCCTGCTGGAGCTTCGGGCTGATGTCGCCGATCTCGTCGAGGAAGAGCGTGCCGCCCCGCGCGGCCTCGAACTTCCCCTCGCGGCGCGCGAGGGCTCCTGTGAACGCACCCTTCTCGTAGCCGAAGAGCTCGGACTCGAGGAGCGTCTCGCTGAGCGCGGCGCAGGAGACGGCCACGAACGGCTTCGCGTGCCGCGGGCTCTCGGCGTGGACGGCGCGCGCGAGGAGCTCCTTGCCGGTGCCGCTCTCGCCGAGAATGAGGATCGTGGACGGGCTCCGCGCCGCGATGCGCGCCAGCTCGAGCGTCGCGAGCATCGCCGGGGACTTCGTCACGAGGTCGTGGAACTGGTACTCGCGCTTGAGCGCCTTCCGCAGGATCACGTTCTCGCGCACGAGGGCCTGCTGCGCGACGATCTTCTCGACGATGAGGCTGACCTCCTCGGGATCGAACGGCTTGACGATGTAGTCGAACGCGCCGAGCTTCATCGCCTTCACGGCCGTGTCCACCGTGGCGTAGGCCGTCATGATGAGGATCGCGGTTTCCGGGTGCTTCTCCTTCACCCGCCGGAGCACCTCGAGCCCGTCGATGCCGGGCATCTTGAGATCCACGAGGAGGATCGACCACGGCTTCTCCTCGAGCGCCTGGAGCGCCGCGAGGCCGTTGGCCGCCGTGCCGATCGTGTGGCCGTCCTTCTCGAGCCAGCCCGAGAGGGACTCGCGCACGATCTCCTCGTCGTCGACGACCAGGATCCGGGTGCTCTTCTTACTCATGGGGCTCTCCGATCTCGCTCGAGGTTTCGAGGTACAGCGCGCGGCACGCGGGGCAGAGCGCGGGTTTCTTGGCGTCCACGTCGCGGAGGCTCGCCGAGCGGGCCATGGCGCAGCGCTCGGAGCGGCAGTGCAGGAGGCCGAACGTGTGCCCCAGCTCGTGCACGGCCTCCTTTTGCAGGCGCGCGGCGATGCGCCCCTTCTCGCCCGGAAGGCCGGTGGGCCCGCCGAGGCGCGCCGTGGAGACGACCGCGACCCGGCCGTTCAGCTGCGCCTCGCCGAAGACGAACGTGAGGATGGGGATGAAGAGGTCGCCGTCGGTGAGGCCGAGAACTCGGCTCGTTCGCCCCGGCACCCGCTCCCTCAACCACAGGAGGGTGCGGCTCGAGGAGTGCTGGCCGCGCCGGGCGTCCCACGCGTCCTCCGGCCGCTCCGCGGAGGACAGGACCCGGCACGGCACCGAGAACTCCGAAGCGAGGCGTGCCCGCACCGCGTCGAGAAGCTGGGGATCGCCCGGGCCCGCTCCGATCCACCATACGACGACCTCGCTCACGCTTCACGGTTCGGCGGCGCCGACCGGCGCCGCCCGTGTCCCGGGCGCCGCCGCCTCCGGGCTCGTCAGCGGGAGCCGCATCGTCATGGTCGTGCCCTCGCCCACGCGGCTCCGCACCTTCATCGAGCCGCCGTGTTTCTCGAGGATGCCGTAGACGACCGACAGCCCGAGGCCCGTGCCCATCTGCTTCGTCGTGAAGAACGGGTCGAAGATGCGGCCCAGGTTCTCCTCGGCGATTCCGTCGCCGGTGTCTTTGAACTCGATCTCGGCGCAGCCCTCGGCGGGCACGACCCGCGAGGCGACCGTGATGGTGCCGCCCTTCGGCATCGCTTCTGTGGAGTTGAGGAGCACGTTGACGAAGGCCTGCCTGAGCTGGCCGAAGTCGCCGTCCACGACGGCCGATCCCGCCAGCTCGCGCTTCAGCTCGATGCCGTCGAGCTGCATCTTGTGCTGGGTGAGTGAGAGCGCCTCGGCGAGCACCGCGTTCAGGTCCACGGGCTTGCTGTCGAGCGGACGGGCCCGCGCAAACTCGAGCAGGCTCCTCACGATGGTCGTGCAGCGCTCGGTCTCGCGGCGGATCAGCCCCAGGTTCCGGATGCACGCGGCGCGGGCGGCCTCGTCGGGCGGGCCCGACTCGAGCGTCCGGATCATGAGCCTCGCGAACGTGAGGATGCCGGCCAGCGGGTTGTTGATCTCGTGCGCGATCGAGGCCGAGAGCTTTCCGAGGGACGCGAGCTTCTCGCTCTGGAGGAGCACCTCCTGCGCGCTCCGGAGCGCGGCCGTCCGCTCGTCGACCTGCCGCTCGAGGCCGTCGGCCAGCTCCTGCAGCTCGCTCCGGGCCTTCGCCAGGGAAACCCGCATGTCGTTGAACGACTGCGAGAGGTGCCCCAGCTCGTCGGTCGCGTAGACGGGGAGCACGGCCGTGAGATCGCCCTGGCCGATCCGCCGCGTGGCCTGGACCATGCTTCGCACCGGCCGGAAGACCAGCCGCTGAACGGCCAGGAGCACGAGCGCCGCGAGCCCCACGAGCGCCAGGGCCGAGATGAGCAGCGTCCGGCGGGTCTCGCGGGCGATCCAGCCGTCGATCTCGCGGAGCGAGATACCGATGTCCACGACGCCCAGGACGCTCGTCGAGGCGGGATGCACGTGGCAGGACGCGTTCGAGCAGGCCGGCTCGTTGTAGATGGGGGTGACCATCGCGAGGACGCGGTGGCCGTTCGTGCTGTAAATGCGCGTCCGCGAGTCCATGGCGAGGCGGGTGAGGGGCTGTCCCGCGGCGTGGCAGGCGTAGCAGGACTCGGCCTTCTTGTCGACGAACGTGCCCGTTTCCCGCGGGTTGCTCGAGATGACGATCTGGCCTTCCTTGTTCAGGATGCGGAACGTCTCGACGCCCTTCTGCCCGCCCACGCTCTCCATGAGGCGCGTGGCCACGTTCTCGTGGCCGTCGAGCATCATGCTGTGCGTGCTGCTCCGGATCGTCTCCGAGAAGACCTCGGCCCCGCTGCCCACGACGCCGATGAGGTTCTCCGTCTGCGCCCGGATGGACAGGTAGGCCAGGAGCGCGATGGGCAGGAACGTCACGCCGATCGCGGCGACGGTCAGCTTGAACCCGAGACGGCGGTGCAGGGGAACCCGGATGAGCGCGCTCCTCCACCGTCAATATCGGCGGGGAGGAGGGCCCCGTCCATCCGTCACCTGAACTAGTGGGGGGCTGAGTGGACGGGGCTACGAGGGCTCGAGAGCCACGATCCGCATCCCGATGACGCCGCTCGGGAAGGGCGTGACGCTGTTGACCAGCTCCTTCGAGATGTCCTTGGTCTTCTTGGCCCGGTAGAAGCCCCGGTTCTGGTCGAAGAACTCCTTGTTCAGGTGCTTGTACCGGTAGCCCATGGTGTGCTCGGCCGTCCAGAAGATCGAAACGCCCGTGCTGGACGCCTTGGTCAGCGATAGCACCTGGCTCACGCTGCTCACCGCGCGATCATCGCCCACGGGAATGAGGCCCACGAGCGCGCACTGCGCCGTGGGATTGCTGTCCAGCTTGCGCAGCTGGGCCATCTGGATGTTCAGGACGCTCGAGTTGACGAGGTCGCTCTCCCGCTCGACGCTGCGACCCAGCAGCACCCGCTTGGCCCAGTTGAGCGACGACGCGGTGCAGATGCCCTGCTGGTCCTTCTGCGTGAAGTTGTTCGACAGCGCGAAGACGAGCTTTGCGGCCATGGCAACCCCCCTTGCCAAATTCTATCCAGATCGGAGTCGGGCGATGGTCTACAGCTCGACCTGGATCCCCAGCTCCACGACGCGGTTCGGCGGGATGCCGAAAAATTGCGACGCCGTCGTCGCGTTTTTCGACATCCAGGCGAAGAGACGCTCCCGCCAGAGCGCCATGCCGGGCCTCGAGGTCGCGAGGAGGGTCTCGCGGCCCAGGAAGTACGTCACCTGCATCGGGTCGAACTTGAGCCCTTCGATTTTCAGCGAAGCGAGCGCGTTCGGGATGTGCGGGATCTCCATGAACCCGTAGGACATCGTGATGCGCCAGAACCCGCTCCCGAGCGGCTTGATCTCGTAGCGGTCCTCCGGCTCGACGGAGGGGATTTCCTCGGTGGTCACGGTGAGCAGCACGACCTTCTCGTGCAGCACCTTGTTGTGCTTCAGGTTGTGAAGGAGCGCCGGGGGGATGCCCTCGGGCGAGCGGTCGAGGAACACCGCGACCCCGGGGACGCGAAGGGGCTTTCTCACCGCGAGGCTCTGCATGAAGACGTCGTCGGGCAGCGTCTCGCCCGTGAGCCGGTTCGCGAGGATCGACCGTCCGGTCTTCCACGTCGTCATCAGCCCGAAGAGGACCAGCGCCATGAGGAGGGGCACCCAGCCGCCCTGGTGGATCTTCACGGCGTTCGCCCCAAAGAACGCGAGGTCCACGAACAGGAAGAACGCGGTCATCGAGCCCGCCTTGAGGAGGCTCCAGCCCCACACCTCGCGCGAGACGAAGTACAGGAGGAGCGTCGTGATGACCATGGTCGTCGTCACGGCGATGCCGTAGGCCGCCGCGATGTTGCTCGAGGTCTTGAACCCGAGCGTCAGCGCGATGCAGCTCGCCATGAGGAAGTAGTTCACCGCCGGGATGTAGATCTGCCCGATGTGGCTCTCGGAGGTGTGCTCGATGCCGAGCCGCGGGCAGTAGTTGAGCTGGATGGCCTGCCGTGTCAGCGAGAAGGAGCCCGAGATGAGGGCCTGCGACGCGATGCAGGCCGCCAGGGTCGCGAGGACCACGAGCGGGTAGAGAGCCCAGTCGGGCGCGGCGCGAAAGAACGGGTTCTCCGCGGTCCCCGGGTGGGTGAGGAGAAGTGCGCCCTGACCCTGATAGTTCAGGACGAGCGGTCCGAGCACGATGCCGAACCAGGCACGGCGGATGGGCTTGATCCCGAAGTGGCCCATGTCGGCGTAGAGGGCTTCGCCTCCCGTGATCACGAGGAACACCGAGCCCAGGATGAGGAAGCCCGGCAGCCCGTGATCGGCGAAGTAGCGAATGGCCCAGACCGGGTTCAGCGAGCGGAGGATCGCGGGGTAGTCGAGGATGCGGTACACGCCGATCACGCCGATCGTGCCGAACCAGGTGAGCATGATCGGCCCGAACATCCGGCCCACCTTCTCGGTACCGCGGCTCTGCACCAGGAAGAGGGCGATCAGGATGCCGATCGTGATCGGCACGACGTAAGGCGTGAAGAACGGCGTCGCGACCTGGAGACCCTCCACGGCGCTCAGCACCGAGATGACGGGCGTGATCATTCCGTCGCCGTAGAGGAGCGCGCAGCCGAAGAGGCCGAGGAGGATCAGCTCCTTGCGCTCGCGGGTGCCCCGCCGCGCGCGAGGCTTCACCAGGGACATGAGGGCCATGATTCCGCCCTCCCCCCGGTTGTCGGCCTGCATGACGATGCTGATGTACTTGTAGGAGACGACGAGCGTCATCGACCAGAAGATGAGGGAGAGGACTCCCAGCACGTTGCCTTCGTTCACGGGGATCGCATGGTGGCCGTGGAAGCACTCGCGCAGAGCGTAGAGAGGGCTCGTGCCGATGTCTCCGTAGACGACCCCGAGGGCACCGAGGGTGAGAAGGCGGAGCGCCTTGCCGGTGGGCTCCGCCTGGGGCTCTGGCGGGTGGGTCACTTCCAACCCACGGGCTCTTTCGCGAGCTCCTTGTCGAGCCACGCCGAGAGCGGCGCGAAGTAATCGAGGATCGCCGTCGCGTCCATCTGGCGCTGTCCCGTGAGCGCCTCGAGCGCGTCGGGCCAGGGCTTGCTGGCGCCCATCTCGAGCATCTTCGCGAACTTCGCCCCCGCGGCCTTGCTGCCGTAGACGGAACAGCGATGGAGCGGCTGGGTGCAGCCGGCCTCCTTGGCCAGGGCGCGGTGGAACTGGAACTGCAGGATGTGCGCGAGGAAGTAGCGCATGTACGGCGTGTTCGCCGGCACGTGGTACTTCGCGCCCGGATCGAAGTCCTTCTCGCTCCGCGCGACGGGGGCCGCGACGCCCTGGTACGAACGCACGAGGTCCCACCAGGCGGCGTTGTAGCGGCTCTCGGGAATCTGGCCCGAGAAGACTCCCCAGCGCCACTTGTCGATGAGGAGCCCGAACGGCAGGAACGACACCTTCTGGAGCGCCTGGTTGAGGAGGAGGCCCGTGTCCTTCGAGGCGTCGGGCTCCTTCTCGATGAAGCCCAGCTTCTTGAGGTACGAGGGCGTGATCGAGAGCGCGATGGCGTCGCCGATCGCCTCGTGGAAGCCGTCGTTGGCGCCGTCCCGGAAGAACGGCGGCAGCTTGTTGCCCGCGCGCTGGTAGAAGTTGTGCCCGAGCTCGTGATGGATGGTCACGAAGTCCTCGGCGTTCACCTGGATGCACATCTTGATGCGCAGGTCGTCCACCTGGTCGAGGTTCCAGGCGCTCGCGTGGCAGACCACCTCGCGGTCCCTCGGCTTCACGAAGAGCGACCGCTCCCAGAACGTCTGGGGCAGCGGCGCGAAGCCCAGAGACGTGAAGAAGCCCTCGCCCACCTTCACCATGGCGCGGGCGTCGAGCTTCTTCTCCTTGAGGATGGCGTTCAGGTCGTAGCCGGGATCCAGGCCCTTGGGCGCGAGGAGCGGGTAGACGTTGTCCCAGCTCTGCGCCCACATGTTGCCGAGGAGGTGGGCGGGGATGGGCCCGTCCGCGGGCACGGCCTCCTTGCCGTACGTTTCGCGGAGCTTCATGCGCGTGTAGGCGTGGAGCTTCAGGTAGAGGGGCTTCACCTGCTCCCAGAGCCGGTCGCATTCCTTCGCGAACTCGTCGGCCGGCATGTCGTACTTGGCGCGCCACATGGCGCCCGTGTCGGTGAAGCCCATCTCGCGGGACGCCTTGTTCGAGAGCGTCACGAAGCGGGCGTAGTCGGCCCGCATGGGCGGCGACACCGTGCGCCAGCCCTGCCAGGCGTCGAGGAGCTTCTTGGCATCGCGGCTCTCGGCCAGGATGTTCGAGAGGGCCGTGAGGTCGAGCGGCTCGCTGGCACCTTTGGGCGTGTATTTCCCCTTGCCGTATGTGGACTGCAGCCGCGTGAGGAGGAGCGAGAGCTCCTCGCTCTCCTTCGGATCTTCCGGGGCCGGGGCCACGAGCCCGAGGCGCAGCTTCTCGAGCTTGCGGGCGTCCTCCGAAGAGAGAGCCACGCCGTCGAACCGCCGGGACGCCTTGGCGTAGCGAGCCCAGGCGACGGCCAGCCGCTCGCCGGCCCGGGCCGCGAGCGCGTCCGTGTCGTCGGTGATGAACGTGGCGTTCACCCAGTTGGCCCGCTCGGCCTCGATGCCCAGCTCGAGGAGCTCCTGCTCGGCATCGGTGAGAAAAGCGTGGGCCTCGGCGGCGGTGAACGTGACCTCAGCAGCCACTGCAGTCCACGTGATCAGGGGAGACAGGGCGGCACAGGCCGCGACGGCGAGCGTCCGGATTTTCAGCATGGGTCCTCGTTGCCGAAGGCTCGAAGCTCTTCGGCCGTTGGTTCTGCGCGTGGCGCATGCGGGAGCGGAATCTTACGCGCCTCGGGCGACCTTGCCCGGGAGACGGAAAAACAGGAGCGCCGAGAGGGCTCCGAGGGCGAGACAGCACATCCAGAGAGGGCCCGGTCCGAAGCGGGCGAACACGAGCGTGCCGAGCCAGGGGCCGAGCCCGAAGGCCGCGTTGAACGTCATGGAATAGAGGCCCATGTACTCGCCGCGCCGCTCGTCGGGAGAGCTGTCGGCCACGAAGGCGGCGAGGGAGGGAAGGAGGATCATCTCGCCGAACGTCCACACGACGACCGTCCCGGCGATCGCCCAGAGCGTCGTCGCGAACGCGAGAAGGCCGAACCCCACGCCGATGAGGAGCGCTCCGAGCGCGAGCGAGACCCGGTGCGACACCGGGTGCATCGCCGCGTTGAGCGGGACCTCCACGACCACGATGATCAGCGTGTTGAGCGTGAAGAGGAGCCCGTAGTAGCGCTCCGGAAAGCCCAGGTCCCGCACGAGGTAGAGCGGCATCGTGGACTCCCCCTGGAAGAACACGAACGTCACCGGCATGAGGGCGAGGAGAAACACGACGAAGAGCGGATCCCGGAGAGCCGGCACGGTCTTCACGGGCTCCGGGGCCTCGGGATCGCGGGGAACGGCTGCAAGGCCCGAAAGCCCCCGAGGAAGAGCAGCACGCAGCCCGCGAGGAGCGACGACGTCCCGTTCACGCGGAAGATGCTCGCGAAGGAGTGCTCCACCAGGAAACCGGCCGTCGCGGGGCCGATGCTCATCCCGAGGTTGATCGCCAGCCGGTTCACGGCGAACGCCGTTTTCCGCGTCTCGGGCGTCGCGACCGACGAGATGGCCGAGAGCGCCGCGGGCCGGAACGGCTCGTTCACGAGCGCGAAGAGAAACGTCACGAAGAGGAGCGACTCGAGGCTCCGCGCGTACGGAAATCCCCAGAGCACGACCGCGGAGAGGAACAGCGAGGCGACGAGGAGCCGCCCGGGACCGAGGCGATCGGAGAGGCGGCCCGCGAGGGGCGCCACCACGACGGCCGTCGCGCCGTACACGAGGAGCGTGAGGCCGGCGCGGTCTGCCGAGAGGCCCAGGTCCCGCGTGACGTAGAGCGCGAGGAAGGGCAGCACCATCGTGCCCATCCGGTTCACGAGGGTCGCTGCGAAGA
>CAZXSG010000005.1:0-20319 GCA_964643185.1 uncultured Holophagales bacterium | reverse complement strand
CATCGGCTCCGCGGGGGGAGCGGGCGTCTTCGTGAACGGAGCCAACAGCACCACGATCCTCGGAAACCTCATCGGCACCAATCGCCTCGGCACCGCGGCCGCCGCCAATGGCACGGGCATTCAAGCCCGGGGGACGAGCGGGCCCGCGTTCGGCACCGCGATCCAGAACAACGTGATCAGCGGGAACGGCTTCGCCGTGCAGCTCCAGGCGACCTCGAACACCGGAATCACCGGGAACACGATCGGCGTGGCCGTCGGCGGGGCGGCGCTCGGGAACGCCGCCGGAATCGCCGTCACGGACAGCACCGACGGAGCGTCGACGATGACGATCCTGAGCGGCAACGCCATCGCGAACAGCACGTCCTTCGACGGCGTGCTCGTGTCGGACTTCGCCGGATTCCCGGGCTTTCCGGGCGGTGTCTACGTGGACGGCTCGAACGCCATCTGGAACAACGCGCGCCTGGGCATCAACCTGGTGGCGCCGGGGGACGCCGCCGGGGTCGCCACCCCGAACGACGCCCTCGACGCCGACGTGGGCCCGAACGGCCTCCAGAACTTCCCCGTCATCACGTCGGCGGTGAAGAACGCCAACGGCTCGATCTCGATCTCGTTCACGCTGGATTCGCTTCCGAGCACCACGTTCGGAATCAACGCCTGGGCCAATGCGGACTGCTCTGTGACGTCGGCGAGGGAGGGACGCTTCCCCTCGGGCCAGATCTCTCCGAACGTGATGACCGACGCCGCCGGTCACGTGGCAGGTGTTTTCACGATTCCGAATCCGCCGCCGGCGGGCTGGGTCGTCGGCGCCGGGATCAGCATGACGGCGCGCGACACCGGGGCGGCCGCCGTGTCCGAGTTCTCCGCGTGCGCTCTCGTGACGAACGCCGTGCCCGTGGAGCTGCAGTTCTTCGACGCGGAGTGACGGGGGAGAATCGGGTGCGATGAGAAGGGCAGAGCCAGGGACGGTGGACCGGCCGAGACCGGGCTCCTGATCGCGAACGCTGCAAGGAGGGCTCTTCGAGCCGGTGCGCAGCCCGGAACGGCATCCATCGTGCAGGTTCCAGGGCCGGACGAAAGGAGCCCTCATGAAAAACACGAAGATCGAAGGCGCCACAGAACCCGCAGAGAGCACCGGTCACACGGATCCCATCGACCACATCGAGGAGAAGCCGCAGGAAGAACCCGTGATGAACCCGCACGAGGCGATCACGACCGGCCTCGCCGAGGCTCGCCGGGAGCACGTGAAGGTCCCCATGGAACAGCGCATGCCCAGATCGCCCCGCTCGCCGGGCAGTCGCATGGAGCCCCACAACTCCCGGAAATCGAAGTAGCGGTCAGGGCTCCTTGGGCTTGGCTTGCGGAAGCGCGCCCGCAGGACCCTTCGCGAGCCGGTCGACGAGACCCGGGAGGTCCACGCCGAAGGCCGTCTTCGCGCCCTCGAGAAGCCGCGCCGGCTGCGCGAGCGCGGGGTCGGCCCCCGGTCCGGGCAGATACGACACGCGGTCGACCTTGACCTCCTGGATCGTCTCGACGAGCGACGCCACGAGGACGGGCAATTTCTGCATCAGGAAGACGTCCCGCGCATCCGCGCCCGCGGCCTTCCAGGTGGCGATCATCTGGCTCAACACCGCCGCCTGCGCCTTGCCGTCCTCGATGACGCGGGCGGCCCGGCCCTTGGCTTCGCCCTGACGACGTTCCATCTCCGCTCGTCCAGGAGCCCCGACGTCGGCCTCGAGCTTCAGCTTCACCGGCGCGGGGCGGGCCTGCTGCACCTTCAGCTCGGCCTCGGCCCTCGCGACGGCGGACGTGACCTTCCCGATCTCTTCGGCCACCAACGCTTCGCGCCCTGTTTCCGCCTGCGTGACGCGCTTGTCGACCTGAGCCTTCGTGATCGACATGTCGGCGTCCACCTGCGCGAGGCGGCACCTGAGGTGGTTCTCGGCCTGGCGCGTCGTGGCCGCGGCTTTCGCCTGCGCCTCGGCCGTGCGCGCGCGGAGATCCAGATCGGCGCTCTGCTTGCGGCCCAGCGAGTTCAGATAGCTCACGTCATCGGACACGTTCTGGATCTTCAGCACGTCGAGCACGAGGCCCAGCTTCGAGAGGTCGTGCTCGGCCTCCTCGAGGAGCTTCTCGGCGAAGGCCAGCTTGTCGGTGTTGACCTCCTCGGGCGTGAGCTGCGAGAGCACGCCGCGGAGGTTGCCTTCGAGCGTGTCCTTGGCGACCTGGATGATCTCCGCGCGGGTCTTGCCGAGCAGCCTCTCGAGCGCGTTCGCGAGGAGCGGGTGGTGACCCGCGATCTTCAGATTCGCCACGCCCTGCACGTTCAGCGGGATGCCGCCCTTGGAGTACGCGTTCTGCACCGCGACGTCGACCGTCATGTTCGTGATGTCCATGCGGTCCACCGATTCGAGGAGCGGCGTCTTCAGCGAGCTGCCGCCCTTCACGATGCGGTAGCCGATCTGCTTGCCGCCCAGCTCCGAGCGGCCACCCGAGAAGATCAGCACCTCGTTGGGTCCGCAGATGTAGAACAGCCGCCGCGCGACACCGATCGCGAGGAGGCCGAAGAAACCCACGACGCCCGTGGCGACGCCGGCAATCGAAACGAAGTCGTTCATCGGGCTTCCTTTCCGCGCGGCGCGAGGAGCGCCAGGATGTCGACGCCCGAGGTCTTGCCGATCTCGTCGAGGACGCTCCGCACCGTCGCGGGATACGACGCCACGTGCTGCGCGAGCGCTCGCCCGTCGCCGGCGTCGAGGAGGTGCGTCTCCTTCACCTCCAGCTCCTTCACGCGCGCGACCACCGTGCGCAATATCGGCTCGAGGTTGTTGATGAGGAAGATGTCGCGGGCCGAGGAGCCGGCCTCGGACCACACGCCCGCGAGGAGCTTCAGCACCTCGGCCAGCGCGCGGCCGTTCTCCTCGATCTCGGCGGCGTCGCCGCGCGCGCGAAGGGCCGCGGCGAGCTGCTCGGCCTGGGCGGGGAGCACCATCTCGACGGCAAGGCGCGTCTCCTCCAGCTCCTTGCGCACTTTCTGAAGGGCCTGCTCCGCCGTGGCCCGGGCTTCGAGGGCCCCCTGCTGAGCGGTTTCTTCCGCAGCGCGGGCCTGGGCCTCGAGCTGCGCCTTGAGCGTGCGGAGCTCGTTCTCCTTCTGAACGACGAGCGTGCCGGTCTGTTGAATGGAGACCTCGCCCGCGCGGCGCGCCTCGGCCTCCTGCATCTCGGCGTCGGCCCGCGCGGTGGACTCGGCCATCTCCGCGTCGCGCAGCACGCCCGCGATGCGCGAGCGGCCGATCGACGCGAGGTAGTGCGCGTCGTCGGCCACGTTCTGGATCTTCAGCGTGTCGAGCGTGAGACCCAGCTTCTTGAAGTCGTTCTCCGATTCCTCCACGAGGCCCGTCGCGAACTTCAGCCGGTCCTCGTTGACCTCCTCGGGCGTGAGGTTCGCGAGTACGCCGCGGAGATGCCCTTCGAGGCTCTCCTTGGCGACCCGCGTGATCTCCTCGGGGTTCCGGCCCAGGAAGCGCTCGATCGCGTTGCCGATGAGCTTCGGATCGCTCGAGACCTTCACGTTCGCAATGGCATGCACCTTGAGCGGGATGCCGCCCTTGGAGTACGCGTTCGCGACGCTCAGCTCGATGGGAAAGGAGCGCAGGCTCATGCGGTCCACGCGCTCGAGGATCGGGATGCGCACGGCCCGCCCGCCCACGACGATGCGGTAGCCGCTGTGGCCGCCGCCCGGCAGCGCGCGCTTGCGGCCCGAGAAGATCACCACCTCGTTGGGCTTGCAGATGATGACGAGGCCGTTCGCGATGGCCGAGAGGATCCCGGAGACCACGGCCGCGAGCCCCGCTCCGATCATGATGCCGACGAACGTTTCCATCTGTGGCGGCTCCTATTCCAAGAGGCCGGCGGCATTCGCGCGCCGGGCCGTCTGGGGCTGATCGATCTCGTTCCAGGGGGCGAGGCGCACCTCGGCCACCTCACCGTCGAACTTCACGATGACGACGCGCGTGCCGGGGGGCAGCTCGAGCGTGGCGTCGCCGCGCGCGAGGAACTCGATCTCCTGTCCGTCGGAAACGACGAGGACTTTTCCGAGCGCGCCCGGCCGGAGCGCCATCACCACGACCGCCTCCTTGTCGAGGAGGCTCGCGGGCGCCGCGGGCGAGCCCGAGGAGAGCGAGCGCAGCTTGCGGAAGAGAAACGTCGTGCCGGCGCCCACGAGGAGGCCCATGCCGATCGCGACCGGAAGGCGCAGCGCGGGGGAGACGCCGAGCAGCGTGAGCGCGGCGCCCGTGCTGCCGAGACCGCCGAGTCCCCAGGTGAGAAAGCGAAGGGACAGAAGGTCTCCGAGAGGGCCGCTGTGAACATGATCTCCGCCAGCGTCCCCGTGGCTGCCGTCCCCGTGATCGCCTTGATCACCCAGGAACGCCGAGAGGCCGATCAGGCCGAGGCTGAAGGCGAGAGCAGCGAGGTAGAAGGCCATCGTGTTCTGCGGCCCACTCTACCTCCCTGCTGTGGAGCCGTGCTGCTCCGCATCCGCGGCCGCTTCAGGTTGCGGGGACCGCTTCGGCGACGAGGACCGGGGCGTCTTCGAGCTCAGGCCCGGGCAGCTCGGAGAGCGCGACGTTCGCGGGGCCGTTCAGAACTTCGCCGAAGGCGTCGAAGCGCGAGCCGTGGCAGGGACAGTCGAACGTCTTCTCGTAGGAGTTCCAGCGCACGAGGCCGCCGAGGTGCGGACACATGGCCGAGTGCTGGTGGAGCGTGCCGCCGTCGTCGCGATACGCGGCGATCTTGCAGCCCCCGACGCGCACCACCGCTCCGCCGCCGGGCGTCAGATAGGTCACCGTGAGGTTCTCGCGCGGGGTGACCCAGTCGATGTACTGCGCGGCAGTGTTGACGGTTTCGCCCACATATTCGGGGATCGACTTCAACGTGCGGCGGGAGGGATCGTAGAGCTTCGTCCAGGCGTTCTCCCGCGACTGGATGAGATCCGTCAGCAGGATCCCGGCGATGGTGCCGTGCGTCATCCCGTGCCCCGAGTCGCCCGTGACCACGAAGACGTTCTCGTCGCCGGGATTCCGCCCGATGAACGCCAGGCCGTCCACCGGCTCCATCACCTGGCCCGACCAGCGGGCATGGATCGAGGCGACGGGGAACCGGCTGCGGGTCCAGCTCTCGAGGTGCGCGAACCGCTCGTCCGCGTCGTTGGCCTCGCCCGTGCGGTGATCGCGGCCGCCCACGATCAGGAGCTCGAACGTGCGGGAACCCGGGAGCAGCGCGAGGCGTGCGTAGTGGGTGCTGCCGGTCTCGCCGGCCTCCTCGGAGGTATCCCAGTAGAGAGCGCGGGCCACGGCTCCGCGCGGGACCCGGGCCGCGATGACGTACGTGCGGTAGGCGGCCTGCTTCGTGTGAATCGCGAAACGGTCGTTCACGGGGGTGTTGGTCGCGACGACGACGGCGCGGGCCGTCACGGTCGCGCCGCTCACGGTCTTCACCGTACAGGGCGTGCCGTCCTCGATCTCCGTCACGTGGGTCCCGGTTGCGATCTCGCCGCCCAGACGCTCGAAGGCCGCCACGAGGCCCATGAGGTAGCGCATGGGGTCGAGCTGGGCCTGTGCGGGGTAGCGCAGGCAGGGACCCGTTTCGAAGGATGCGAGCGGGGCACGCGGCAGGAGCTCGACGGACGTGAGCCCGGCGCCGTGCGCGGCGACGAGCTCCCGGTCGAGCAGCGTGGCGTCCTCGCCCGGCGGCAGGAACAGGAACCCGTCCAGCCATTCGAAGCGGCACGCGATGCGCTCCCTGGCGGCCGTCGCCGCGATCTCCTGGATCGCCTGTGTGTGGCTCTCGGCCGCGAGCCGGGCGCCTTCGGCCCCGTGCAGGCTCTCGAGCCTCTCGTAGCCTTCGTCGAGTGCGTTCGAGAGGTGCGCGGTGGTGCGCTCGGTCTCCCCGCCCGCGATCGGGCCGTCGTCGAGAACCACGACGCGAAGGCCTTCCCGCGACAGTCGCAGCGCCGTGGACATCCCCGCGACGCCGGCTCCGACGACACAGACGTCCACCGAGCGGGTGCCCGACAGGGGCGGCCGCGTCCGTCCCACCTTTCCATCGATCCACACAGGCTGACTGCTCATGGCGTGCCTCCCTGGGTGAAGCGAGCGCAATCGACGTGCCACGAACTCGCCCCGCGGTCTGGCACGCGTCTTGTTGAGGGAGCGGCCCGGAGGCAACGAAAATGAAAAAAGAACAGTTCCACGAGCTTCTCTATCAGACCCTCGAGACCGAGCAGGGCGGCATCCACGTCTACGAGACGGCCATCAAGTGCACCCACCGGAGCGAGCTGCGCAACGAGTGGGCGGAGTATCTCGACCAGACCCGCAATCACGAACGCGTCGTGCGCGAGCTGTTCGCGTCGCTGGGTCTGGATCCCGAGAAGGAGACGCTCGGCCGCAGGATCTGCCGGCACAAGGCCGACGGCCTCGTGCAGGCCATGGAGATGGCGCTCGCCGAGGGAGGGCCTGGAGTCGCCGAGCTCGTGGCGGCCGAGAGCGTGGTCGAGGCCGAGACGAAGGACCACCTCAACTGGGAGCTCCTCGGCGAGGTGTCGAGACATCTCCCCACGGAAGAGCGAAAAGCCGTGAAGGCCGCGCACGACGAGGTCGAGGACGAAGAGGACGAGCACCTTTACCACACGACGGGATGGACGCGGGAGCTCTGGATCGACTCCCTCGGGCTGCCGGCCGTGCTGCCTCCGCCCGAGGAGGAGAAGGACGTCAAGACCGCGATCGGCGCGGCTCGCGCGAAGCAGACCCGGAAGGAGCTGCTCTCGAAAAAGAAGTCCGCCGCTTAGGGCGCCCGACGGAAACTCAGGGGGCTTTGGGGGTGACGACCTTCATCGCCCCCGGCTCGGGCTCGATGCGCGCCGACCGGTAGATGCGCGCGTGGGCCCTCGTGAGCTCGGCGCCGAAGAGCAGGATCCAGGAAACGTAGTAGACCCACAGCAGGATCAGGACGAACGAGCCTGCGGCGCCATAGGGCGTCACGACAGACGTGCGCCCCAGATAGAAGCCGATGAGCCACTTGCCGAGCGTGATGAGCGCCGAGGTCATCACCGACCCGAGCGCCACGTCGGACCACTCGACCTTCGCGTCGGGGAGGACGCGGTAGATCAGGGCGACGACGAGCGCAACGACCAGGAACCCCAACACGTTGTTGGCCGCCGAGACGATCGCGAGAGGAAGCGGAAGGCGGTCGGTGAGGTATCCCTGCGCCGCGGAGATCGCCGCGCTCAGCGCGAGCGACACGAGGAGCAGGAACCCGATCCCCATCACGAGCGTGAGCGACACGAACCGTTTCCTGAGGAGCGAGCCGATCATGCTGCCGGGCCGGGGCGCGACGTCCCAGATGCGGTTGAGGGCCTCCTGGAGCTGCACGAAGACGGCCGTGGTGCCGAGGAGCAGCGTGGCGATCCCGAGGGCATTCGCGATTCCGGAGCCTTCCCTCCTCGCGGCCGCGAGGAGCAGCGTCTCGATCGCGGCCGCGGCGCCGGGACCCATGAGGTCCCCGAACTGCCGAACGATCTCGACGCGCACGGTGTCGGCTCCGAAGGCCGCCCCGGCGATCGCGATGACGACGACCAGCACCGGCGCGATCGAGAAGACGGAATAGAACGCGAGCGCGGCGCTCTGCGTGGACGCCGAGTGGTCGTCCATCTTGTCGGCGGTTTCGAGGAGCAGCCCGAGAGGGTTCCGCTTTCGCGTGCTGGTGCCTGTGGGGGTCCCTGAGCTCATGGCGGTCTGGATGCAACCGGGGTGCCGCTCCGGGCTGCAAGTCTTCCCAGCCGGACGCGACAAATTTTCAAGACTCTCGGATGCGATCGCCGGGGGATCTGGCACCGATTCTGCGGTGCGCGAAGCGGAGGTCTCGAACATGAAAGTACCCGAACGCCGCGCGAAAGCCCTCACGGCGGTGCTTCTTCTCGCCACGCTGGCTCTCGCGGCGTGTTCCAGCATCTCGACGACGGTCGACTACGACCGCTCGGTGGATTTCACGAAGTACCGCACGTACTCGTGGCGGGAGGGCAACCGCGTGCCGAACCCGCGGGCCGACCGGCGCATCAAGGCCGCGGTGGACCGTGTGCTCGAGAGCCGGGGCCTGACCCGCGTCGAGGACGGCGGCGACCTCCGCGCCGTGTACCACGGACGCACGCGGCGCGAGATCGTCGTCGACTCCTACAACCCCACCTGGGGGTACGGCTGGCGCTGGGGCTGGGGGCGCGGCGGATTCACCACGGTGCGCGAGATTCCCATCGGTACGCTGATCATCGATCTCGTGGACACGCGCGAGAACGAGCTGGCCTGGCGCAGCACGGCGACGAGCATCATCGACCGCTATGCCGAGCCCGAAGAGAAGGCCCGCGACCTCAACGAAGCGGTGGAGAAGATGTTCGAGTCCTTCCCGCCCGGGCGCCGTCGCTGATTGAACGCCCTCCGTTCGACTCTGCTCGTGGCCCTGTGGCTCGTGCTCGGGTCGCTATCGGCCGAGGCCCAGTCGGAGAAACCGGAAAAGCTCCGCGTCGAGGTGGACGGCCTGGGCGGCGTCATCGAGAGCTACCTGCCGGCCGGGG
Source organism: uncultured Holophagales bacterium (assembly GCA_964643185.1). GTDB lineage: Bacteria > Acidobacteriota > Thermoanaerobaculia > UBA5066 > UBA5066 > JAEUQS01. The sequence goes on along the minus strand of CAZXSG010000005.1, from coordinate 11,699 downwards.
ATCTCAGGAAGAACGTCCTCTCGATCCTGAGCATCCACGGGAGCCGTAAGGAGAAGGACCTCACCGAGCGCCGGATCCGCCAGCTCCACGAGGCGGCGCCCGAGGAGATCCGCACGGCGCTCCAGCCCTTCGGCTTCTACAAGCCCGTCATCGTCCCCACGCTGGTACGGGCCGGAGACGGCGACTGGGTCGCGCGCTACGAGATCGACCCCGGGCCGCCGCTCCGCTACGGGAGCGTCGAGCTGGACGTGACCGGCGAAGGTGCGGAGCACTTCCGTCCGCTGGTCGAAGGCTTCGTCGTGCGGCCGGGCTCGATCGTGAACCACGCGACGTACGAGCTCGCCAAGAAGGCCCTCGAGGACGACGCGGGGGAGAACGGATACGTGCGGGCCGCGTTCACGGTGCGCCGCATCGAGGTCGACCTCGAGGCCTACAGCGCGCGGGCGATCCTCCGCTTCGAGACGGGGCCGCCCTACGTGTTCGGGCCCGTGCGCTTCCATCAGGACTTCCTGGACCAGACGGTGATCCAGGGCTACGTCACCTGGAAAGAGGGCGACCGGCTGAAGCTCTCGGAGCTCCTGAAGATGCAGGACGCGCTCTCGGACGCCCCGTACTTCAGCCGCGTCGAGGTGGAGATGAAGGTCGCGGAGGCGACGGACGGCCGCGTGCCGATCGACGTCACGCTCACCGCGAGCAAGCGCCGGAAGTACTCGTTCGGAGCCGGCTACGGCACCGACACCGGCTTCCGCGGCAACGTCGGCGTCGAGCTCCGCCGGCTGAACCGCAAGGGTCATCACGCCACGTTCGAGGCCAAGGGCTCGGATCTCGAGAAGAGCCTGTCGGCGCGCTACCTCGTGCCGGGACGCTATCCCCGTACCGATGCCCTCGCGTTCACCGTCGCGTACGCGGACCTACGGCCCACCACGAGCAAGAGCCGCACGTTCCTCGCCGGCCCCACGTACTCGTGGTCGCTCGGCCGCTGGCACTACACGACGTCGCTGCTGTTCCAGCGCGACACCTTCACGGTGGGTCTCGACTCGGGCACCACGAACCTCTTCACGCCGGAGGTCAGCGTCTCCCGCGTGGTCGCCGACGACCGCCTCGAGACCACGAACGGGCACCGCCTGAGGCTGGACGTGCGGGGCGCGCTGAACGGCGTGCTCTCGACCGCGTCGTTCGGCCAGGTGAGGGTCGAGGGCAAGCTCATCCGCAGCCTCGGCAAGGGCTGGCGGGCGCTCGGCCGCGCCGAGCTCGGCGTGATCGCGACCTCGGAGTTCCGCGAGCTGCCGCCGCGCATCCGCTACTTCGCCGGGGGAGATCTCTCGGTGCGCGGCTTCTCGTACTTCGCGCTGGGAAGCCTCGACGAGGCGGGCAACGTCATCGGCGGCCGCTTCCTGCGCGTCGCGAGCGTCGAGCTCGACAAGAAGATCCTCGACCGATGGGGCGGCTTCCGGGCGGCGGTGTTCGCCGATGCCGGCAACGCGACCATCGACTTCCGTGGCAGGGTCGAGACCGGCGTGGGCGCGGGCCTCAGGTGGCGCTCGCCCATCGGCCTCGTGCGCGGCGACGTCGCGTTCGCGGTCAGCCAGCCGGGCTCGCCCATCAAGCTCCATCTCAACATCGGGCCGGATCTGTGAAGCCCAGCCCGCGACTCCGCAAGATCCTGCGGCGCCTCTCGGCGTTCCTCTTCGTGTTTTCCCTCGTGAGCGGCGCGGCGGTGGCCTGGCTCCTCGGGACGGAGCCGGGCGCGCGATTCGCCCTCTCGAAGATCGGCGTCCTCATGAAGGGCGGCGTCGTGAAGACGGGCTCCCTCGAAGGAAAGCTCGTGAGCCCGTTCACGATCAAGGGCCTCGTCTACGAGACGGACTCCCTGCGCGTGACGGTCGAGACGCTCACCGTGAAGTGGAATCTCGCGAAGCTCCTGAAGCGCCAGCTCGACATCGCGTCGCTCGCGGCCGACGGCGTCGTGTTCGTGTCGAAACCCACGGAGGAGAAGAGCGAGGGGCTCACCGACGTCCACCTCCCGATCAACATCGTCGTGCACGACGCGCGCGTCACGCGGCTCACGCTCGGCGAGGATCCCGAAGCCGCGCTCCTCGTCGACTCGATCGCGCTCTCGACGGCCACGGTCGACGACTCCCTGCGCATCGACAAGCTCTCCATCCGCGCGCCGCTCTTCGACGGCGACTTCGAGGGAACCGTCACCCCGCTCGGCGACTACCCCTTGAGCCTCGACATGAAGTGGGCGTACCGCCCCGCGGGCTCGCCAGCCTATTCGGGGCACGGGTCCTTCCGCGGGAACCTCGCGAAGCTCACCGTGAAGGAAACGCTGGAGCAGCCGTTCGCCGCGGAGATCGACGCCGTGCTCACGGAGCCCTTCCGCAAGCTGGTCCTCGACGTGACGGCGCGGTTCCAGGGCGTCGAGACGAAAGCGCTCGACGCGTCCTGGCCCGCCGTGACGCTGGGTGGCGAGATCCGGGTGACGGGTCCACCCGACGCGCTGCACTTCGAAGGCGAGGTCGCGACGATCTCGGAGATGCTCGCGAAGGCGAACGTCGCGTTCCGCGTGGACCGTAAGGAGAACGAGCTCGCGATCTCGAAGCTCGAGCTGACGCGGCCCGGCGAAAAGACTGCCGCGACGGTCTCGGGCCGCGTCACTCTCGCCGAAGCGCCGAAGCCGATGACGGAAACGCTGCTGGATCTCGAGGCCTCCTGGCGCGAGCTGCCGCTGCCGCTCACCGGAAAGCCGGTCCTGTTCAGCCGCGAGGGGCGCGCGCACGTGAAGGGCACTCTCGCGCGCTACGCGATCGAGGCCGCGGCCGACGTGGCCGGCGCGGAGATTCCGCCGGCGCGGCTGACGCTCACCGGAACCGGCACCGAGAACGATCTCCGGCTCGAGGCGCTCGGTGCCGCGACGCTGGGCGGCCGCATCGAGGGCTCGGGCCAAGTCGCATGGAACCCCGAAGTTCGTTGGGATCTCGTGCTGCGCGGCCGCTCCCTGGACCCGTCCGTCCGCTGGAAGGGCTACGACGGAACCCTCGCGTTCGATCTCACGACCAAAGGACGTCTCACGCCGCAGGGACCGGAGGCGCACATCGCGCTCTCGAAGGGCGAGGGCACGTTCCGCAAGCAGCCGTTCACGGCGAACGGCACGATCGACCTCGCGGGCGAGACGATCCGGGTGGGGGACCTCGAGATCCGTGCCGGGGAGTCGCGTCTCCGGGCGTCGGGCGTCGTGGGCGCTCCGAAGAGCGCGTCCGATCTGAAGTTCGATCTCTCGCTCCCGAATCTCGCCGCGCTCTCGCCGGAGGCGTCGGGCGCGCTCGAGGCCAGGGGCCGCGTCACCGGCACGCGGGACGCGCCGCGCATCGCCTTGACGTTCAAGGGCTCGGCGCTCGGTTTCGGAACCCGCAAGGCCACGCTTCTGTCGGGCGCGGCGGACGTCGATCTCGCGCCGAACGGCGCGCTCGATGTTTCTGTCCTCGCCTCCGGCGTGGCGTGGGACCCTGGCTTTCGCCCCGCAGAAGAAGTGAAGCTCACGGCCAAGGGCCGCAGCGGGTCCCACACGCTCACGTTCGAGGCCGAGAGCCCCGACGGCTCGACCTCGACCGTCCTCGCCGGTGGGCTCGACGCCGCGCGCACGGCCTGGACAGGAGAAATGCGCAAGCTCGACGTGAGCACGAAGACGGCCGGCGACTGGACGCTCGAGGGTGTCGCCGCTCTCCACGCCTCGGCGAAGAGATCCACGCTCGAAGGCTTCTGCTTCGCGTCGCAGGGCGGGCGGCTCTGCGCGTCGGGGTCTTATGGCGAAGGCGCGTTCGACGTGGACGCCCGCGCGGAGCGCCTGCCGCTGACGCTTCTCGGACCGTTCCTGCCCGAGAACGTGACGATCACGGGCCTGCTCGAGGGGAAGGCGAAGGCGCGCGGCGGCGCGGACGGATCCCTCTCGGCCGACGTCGACCTCCGGCCCGGCCCAGGCGAGATCCGCTTCCCCGGCCGCGGCAAGGCGCAGGAATCGGTGACGTACCGGGACGCGGCGCTCACGCTGAAGGCCGACGCACGGGGTCTTCACGCCGTGGCCGGCACGCTCCTCGCGGAATCGGGCCGGGTCTCTCTGGACCTCACGTCCCCGCGCTTTGCCGAGCGCTCCCTGAAGACGAAGGAGCAGCCCGTCACGGGCCGCGTGCTGCTCGACGTCCCGCGCCTCGACGTGATCCAGGGCTTCGTGTCGGAGTTCCGCGAGGTGAAGGGCTCGCTGAAAGCCGACCTCGCGCTCGGGGGAACGCTCGGCAGCCCCACCGTGCGCGGAGAGGCCGTGCTCGTGGGGGGCGGCGCGACGGTGCCCGACCTCGGCATCACGCTGAAGGAGATCGGCCTCGTCGCGCGCGGAGACGGCTCAGGCCCCCTGCGTTTCGAGGGAAGCCTCGTCTCGGGCCAGGGAAAGCTCCGCATCGAAGGGGAAACACCTGTCACGCCCGGGGCTCTCACCGCGACCGTCGTGAAGGTCAGCGGAGAGAACGTCGAGCTCCTGAACCAGCCGCCCGAGAACCGGATCGTCGCGTCGCCGCGGCTCACCATCACGCTCCTCGGCTCGCGCGTCGACGTAACGGGCGAGGTGGAGATTCCGCGCGCGAAGTACGAGCGGAAGTCGGCGTTCGCCACGGTGCGCGTCTCGCCCGACGTCGTCATCGTGAGCCGGGAGCCGGCCGCCGGGGCCACGGCTGCGCCGGAGGCGATCCGCGAGCTGTATGCGCGTGTGCGGATCATTCTGGGAGACGACGTGCGCCTGAAGGCCTCGGGCCTCGAGACGAAGATCTCGGGCTCGATCCTCGCGATCGGGCAGCCCGGAAAGCGAACGGTCGCGACGGGCGAGCTCGAGCTCCGCGACGGGACCTACAAGGCCTACGGACAGGATCTCCGCATCGAGCGCGGCCGTCTGACGTTCGGTGGCGGACCCATCGACAACCCCGGTGTGGACGCGCGCGCTTCCCGCAAAGCCCGGGACGGCACCGTGGCCGGCCTCGTGATCAAGGGCTCGCTGCGGAATCCCGAGACGACGGTCTTCTCCGATCCGGCGATGGGTCAGGCCGACGCGCTGGCCTACATCCTCCTCGGGCATCCCCTGAATGAGGCGACGCAGGAGGAGGGCAGCCTCGTCACGAACGCGGTGGGCTCGCTCGGCATCAAGGGCGGAAACCTCCTCATGAAGCAGCTCGCGGCCAAGTTCGGGCTCGAGGAGGCCCGCATCGAGACGGAGGGCACGTACCGCGAGGCCTCACTCATCGTGGGGAAGTACCTCTCGCCGCGCATCTACGTGGAGTACGGCATCGGGCTCTTCACGCGCGCCTCGACGCTCCGTGTCAGCTACATCCTGAACAAGCACTGGACGGTGCGGGCCGAGACGGGCGCCGCGAACGCCGGGGACGTCTTCTACACGATCGAGAAGTAGAACAGCGAAGACGCCCCCGGGATCAAGCTAGCAGTTCACCTGTCCCAGGAGGAAGTACACGACGACGAAGATGAGGATCGTCGAGATCAGCCCTCCACCCAGCTTCCACGAGACCAATCCGGCGATACAACCGCGTCCAGGTCCTTGCATTTCGAGCCTCCGTGGCCTGGCTTGTCGCAGGCTCCGTGCCACGGGGCCGTGAACGGAAACGGGCGGCGCCGTGAGGCGCCGCCCGTGGGACAGACAGATGGGAGGGATGGCTTACGCGGTCGTCTTGAGGAGGTTGACGACCTTCTTCACGCCCGAGATGCTCTTCGTCTTGGCGACGGCGGCCTTGGAGATGTCCTTGTTCGGCACCGTGCCGCGCAGGCTGATCGCGCCGTTCGTGGCCTCGACCTCGATCTTCATGGCGTTCTTGCCCACCTCGGTGAGCAGGATGTTCTTCACCTTGCTCTCGAGGACGGCTTCCTTGATCTCGCCCGCGATGTTATTCATCCCGGTGGCTTCCTTCGAGGGGTTCTGTGTGAGGCGGTTGTCGACTTCCTTCACGCCGCTCACGGAAAGAGCCACTTCCTTGGCGAGCTCCTGGCTTTCCTTCTTCTCGACCTGTCCGGTCAGCACGGCCTTGGTGCCGAGCATCTCGACACTGATGCGAAGGCCGTCGGCGCCGAGCTTGTCGATGAGCTTGGCTCGCACCGAAACACCGGTGAGGACCTCGCTGACCTCGGCGTCCACGGTCGTGGAGGTCTGAGCCACCGCGTAAGACGCGGTGCCGAGGGACGCGCCGAGGAGCAGCGCGAGGGCGGACGAATGAATGCGATTCTTTTTCATGGTGTTCTCTCTTTTCTGCCGACACGCCCCGAAGGCGATATCGGGTTCCGGTGTCCGCGGGCGAAGCCCGGGGACGGTTATTCCTTGATCTTTTCCCCGAGAGTCTCGACGGCCTCGCCCAGCTTGCGGCGGGCCTCGGCGAGGTCGCGCTGCAGCTCGCCTTCGACACGCTCGCGCGCGCCTTCGGCCTCGAGCGCCTCGTCGTTGGTCAGAGAGCCGGCGGCTTCCTTGACCCGGCCCTTGATCTCCTTGGCGGCGCCCTTGATCTCGTCCTTGTTCATGGCATCTCCCTTCGATCGATGGGATTGCAGTCGCCGTGCCAGCCGGAAACGGCCGCTGGGAGGATCTCCCGGGCCCGTTCCGCAAGCGCTACAACGCCTGGAGGAAACTCTTACAAGGCTCGGCCAGGATCGGGGCAGGCGGGGGCTCCGGGTCGCCGAGCGGCGGCGAGCCGGGATGCGGGGACTCGAGCGGCGGCAGCTCGGCGGGCGGCGGCGGAGGCGCGTCCGGCGGGATCGGAGGCGCGGGCGGGTCGGGAAAATCGGGCTGGCTCGGAATCTCGGTCTCGAACATGGCATTCCTCCTGCGAGGCCCGCTGCGCAAAGGTGCTGCCGCAGATATCTGATGAGAGACTCGAGCCCTGAGCGATTCGTGCTGAAGAAGATCGGCAGGGGGGCCGCGACGGGCCTTCTGCTCGCGCTGGGAGCGTTTCTCCTGAACGCCGCGATCACGGCCACGGGTGTCGTCCGCCTCCGCGCCGAGCAGGAGGAGATCGCGCGGGTGCGCAACTTCCTCATCGAGCTCGGAAACGTGTTCTCGACGCTCAAGGACGCCGAGACGGGGCAGCGCGGCTACCTCCTGACGGGCGAGGAGGTGTACCTTGGCCCATACCAGGCGGCCGCGTCGCTGGCCCGCGAGCAGATCGCCCGGCTCCGCGCCTCGACGGAGGACGCCGCCCAGCTGAAACGGGTCGACGCGTTCGAGCGCCGCGCGGAGAGCAAGCTCAGCGAGCTGGCCATCAGCATCGACTTGCGGCGGGCGGCGGGGGCGGACGCCGCGCGCACCGTGGTGCTCTCGGGGCGCGGCAAGGACGACATGGACGCCCTTCGCGAGATGGTGGCCGACATGGAAACCGTCGCGCGGAAGGCCCTCGCCGAGAGGAACGAGTCGATGCGCGCGAGCTTCGCGTCCGCGCTGTTCACTACGGTGCTGAGCGCCGCCGTCGGCCTCCTCATGGTCGGGGTCGCCTACGTGCTCTTCGCCAAGGACGTGGCGACCCGCGAGAAGGCGGCGCGCGAGCTCGAGGTCTGGAGCGAGACGCTCGAGGTCCGCGTGGCGGATCGCACCCACGCGCTCTCCGAGGCCAACGAGCGGCTCACTCGGGAGGTCGAGGAGCGGAGCCGGGCCGAGAAGGCGGTGCGGTCCCTGGCCGACGAGCTGGCCCGCTCGAACCACGAGCTCGAGCAGTTCGCGACGGTGGCCTCGCACGACCTCCAGGAGCCGCTCCGGAAGATCCAGGCGTTCGGGGAAAGGCTGCAGCAAGGCTCGAGCGCCGCCCTGTCCGAGCAGGGGAAAGACTACCTCCAGCGCATGCTGAACGCCGCCGCTCGGATGCGGGGCCTCATCGAGGACCTCCTCACGTTCTCCCGGGTGACCTCGAAGGCGCAGCCGTTCCGCAACGTGGACCTCGGTGTCGTGGCGCGGGAGGTGCTCTCGGACCTCGAGGATCAGGTCACCCGGACGAAGGCCGTGATCGCGCTCGAGCCGCTGCCGTCGATCGAGGCCGACGCGTCCCAGATGCGCCAGCTCTTCCAGAACCTCCTCGGCAACGCCCTCAAGTTCACGAAGCCCGGCGAGGCCCCGGCCGTCACGGTGTCCTCGCGCCTCGAGGACGGAAAGGCGATCCTCTCGTTCCGGGACGAGGGGATCGGCTTCGACGAGGTCTACAAGGACCGCATCTTCGAGGTGTTCCAGCGGCTGCACGGACGATCGGAGTACGAGGGTACGGGCATGGGGCTCGCCATCTGCAAGAAGATCGTCGAGCGGCACGGAGGCTGCATCGACACGCGAAGCGCTCCGGGCCGGGGCGCGACGTTCCTCGTGAGCCTTCCCCTCGCGAGGGGGAAAAGACCGGAGGAAAACGATGCCACGTAGCCGAAAGCCCATCACGATTCTCATGGCCGACGACGACGCGGACGATCGCGCCATGACCCAGGAGGCCTTCCAGGAGAGCCGGGTCGTCAACGACCTCCGCTTCGTGGAGAACGGTGTCGAGCTCCTCGACTACCTGAAGCGGCGGGGGAAGTACACGGAGCCCTCCGAATCGCCGCGGCCGGGGCTCATCCTGCTGGACCTCAACATGCCCAAGAAAGACGGCCGCGAGGCCCTCGAGGAGATCAAGGCCGACCCGGAGCTCCGGAACATCCGCGTGGTCGTGATGACGACCTCTCGGGCGGAGGAGGACATCCTGAAGACGTATGACCTTTCGGCTTCGTCCTACATCACCAAGCCCATCACGTTTCCCGCCCTCGTCGACGTCGTGAAGACGCTGGGCAAGTACTGGCTCGAGATCGTGGAGCTGCCGGGTGACGGCTACTCGGGCCACCCTGCCTGATCCCGAAGCCGTCTCGCTGCGCGTCCTCCTCGTCGACGACGACGAGGAGGACGTCGTGCTCACGAGAGGTCTCTTCGGAGAGATCGTCTCGTTCCGATTCGACGTGGACTGGGCTCCGTCGTACGAGACCGCCGACGAGCGCCTCGGGAGCGCGCCCTACGACGTCGTGCTCCTCGACTACCGGCTCGGCGCGCGCACGGGCCTCGATCTCCTCAAGTCGTTCCGCAAGAAGGGCGGCACCGCGCCCGTCATCATGCTCACCGGCCAGGGTGAGCGCGAGCTCGACGTCGCGGCCATGGAGGCCGGCGCGTCCGACTACCTCGTCAAGTCGCGTCTCGACGCGACGCTGCTCGACCGCTCGATCCGGTACAGCGTGGAGCAGGGCCGCGCGCAGCGGGAGCTGGCGAAACGGGTGGCGGAACGCACCGAGGAGCTCTCCCGCGCGAACGAGAAGCTGCAGGAAGCCGATCAGCGCAAGAACGTGTTCCTCGCGACGCTCGCCCACGAGCTCCGCAATCCGCTCTCGCCCGTGAAGAGCGCGATCGCGATTCTGAGCCACAGGGATTCGCCTCCGGACGCGCACGAGAGGGCGAGAGACGTGATCACGCGGCAGGTGAATCACCTGTCGCGTCTCATCGACGACCTTCTCGACCTGGGCCGGATCACCCACGGGAAGCTCGAGCTCCGCAGGACGGCCGTGGACCTCCGGGAGGCTCTCGACAGCGCTCTCGAGACGGTGCGGCCCGACATCGAGGGCCGCGGCCACCGCGTCGACGTCACGTACCGCTCCTCGGGCCCCGTGCTCGTGGAGGGCGATCTGGTGCGGCTCGCGCAGATCCTCGCGAACCTCCTTTCGAACGCCGCGCGTTACACGCCGCCCGGCGGCGACGTGCGCGTTTCCATCTCGGCGCGAGCGGGCGAGGCCGAGGTGCTCGTCACCGACACGGGTCTCGGCCTCTCGCGCGAGGACCTCGAGCTCGTCTTCGAGGCGTTCGCGCAGTCGCCCTCGGGGCGCGGAGCCGAGAGCGGCGGCCTGGGTCTGGGTCTGCATCTGGCGCGCGGCCTCGCGGTGCTCCACGGCGGGGGGCTCTCGGCCGAGAGCGAGGGCCGGGGCTGCGGCAGCACGTTCCGGGTGCGGCTCCCGCTCCTCGAGGCTGGCCCCGTACGGGTCGCCGGAAAGCCGGGGCGCCGCGCGCCGGCTACGCCGCGACGGATCCTCGTGGTGGACGACAACCGCGACGCGGCCGAGAGCCTCGCCGAGCTGCTGTCGATCTCGGGCCACGAGGTGCGGACGGCCTACGACGGGCCCGGAGCCATCCTGGCCGCCCAGGCCTTCTCCCCCGACGCCATCGTTCTCGATATCGGGTTACCGGGCTTCGATGGACACGAGGCCGCCCGCAAGCTGCGGAGCAGCAAGGAGACGCAGAACGCGCTCCTCATCGCCCTCACCGGCTGGGTCACCGACGACGACCGAGCCCGGTCGCGCGACGCGGGCTTCGACCATCATCTCGCAAAGCCGGTCGATCCGGACGCGCTGGAGCGGCTCCTCGGCTAAAGGTCACCGCTCGGCACGTGTCGCGTACGCGACACGTGCCCAGGGTGACACGCTCCCGGAGCTGGTCCGTGCGTCAGTGCTGCCGTCTCGGCAGCGCGTAGCCCACGAGGAGACCGATCGCGAGGGCGGCGATCGCCACGATCGCGGTGTTGTCGTCGGCGTAGTCGCTTACCCGGGCCGCGGCGCGGGACGCGCGGCGGCGAGCCTCGATGGCGGCCTCCCGAGCGCGTTCCGAGATCGCGGAACGCCCCTCCTGGGCCAGGTCCTTGGCAGAGCGCATCGCATCGTCGGCGATCGCTGCGATCCGCGAGGCGGCGTCCTCGAGGCCTTCCTTAACGCCACGGCCCAGCCGTTGAGCCTCCGCAGACGCTCTCCTGAGGGTGTCCGGGGTCGCGACCGAGGGGCTGAAGATGTCTTCCATGTTCGATTGCCTCCACACCCGTGGTCGCAACCCATGTGCCACGGCCGGCCTGCGCCGGGCTCATCCGGGGCCCGGCTCTTGCTCGGACAGGGGCTCCGGGGCAGCCCGGCGAACCGATGGAGGAACTTTCAACCCGCGTTGCAAGAAGTTCTCCTAGTGGTCCGCAACGGAAGGAGCGAACGATGAGCAACATGAGCGATCTTCCCCAGACGATTCCGACGGCAACCGAGGACGAGCTGGTGCGTCGCCCCGAACGGGCGGAGCCACAGGAGCTGGTCCTTTCAGCCGCGGAGGAGGACGGGCTCGCACCCGACGCGCCGCGGGACGGCTCCGGCCACCCCGTGGATCCCGGGGATCGCGGCCCGGACTGGAAAGAGAAGATCTCGGAAGCCCTCGAGTACGACAAGGAGGTCCTCGCGAAGTCCTGGGCGGGCTTCAAGGAGGGGCGTGAGGAAACGGCGCCTGCCGAGGCTCCGAAAGCACCGTCCCACCCTTCCGATCCCCAGGCACCCAAGGACAGGGAACCCGACTTCGTCCCCTGATGGACGTCCGTGAGGGGCGAAGTCACGGCAGTTTTGCCGGTGCCTTCTCCGTGAACGTCAGCTCGAGCGCAAGGCCGGCGGACGGGCTCAGGATCCAGGGTCCGCCGGCTTCCCTCTTCGCCCTGGCCAACCCGGCCGAGACGTCGATCATGAGCCGGTTGCGGATCAGCGGCCATCGATAGGAGCCGCGCGCGCCGGCGTACCGGGGCGAGACCGGACCGCCGCGGCGCCCCTCGGTGGCCACGGTCAGCGAGGCCGCCGCCTCGGCACCCACGCGCCGGTACACG
>CAZXSG010000004.1:12088-20507 GCA_964643185.1 uncultured Holophagales bacterium | reverse complement strand
TTCCGCGACCCGGCTCGCGGCGATCCAGAGGGCGATGGCCTTCGTGGCCGACAGAGAGTTAGTCGTTCCGCTCGTGATCCCGCGCGAGGCCATCGCCATCTCCCGGGAGGTCGACTGGGAGCCGGAGACCGGCCTCGCGCTTCGCTTCGCGCAGATGCGGCCCGCAAGGTGAGACTCGAGGCTCACTTCCTCTTCAGTGTCATCTCGATGGTCTTCGTCCACGTCTTGCCGCCGTCGGGGCTCATCTCGCCCACCTCGTGCCAGCGGCCCTCAGGGGTGAGTCGCAGCGTGTAGCGCACGCGGCCGTATTTCGTCGGGAAGCCCCAGATGAACCCGCCGTCGGTCAGGGCCACATCGGCGTCGACGACGTCGCCCGGCGCCTTGATCGCCAGGAGCCGGTACTTGCCGGCGGCGAGGTCGTACGTGAGCGTCCCGAACGCCTCGAACGCGAGCGTCTCCACGCCCGCCGCGTCCTTCGTGTAGCCGCGGCCCTCGATGGCCAGCGCGAGACCGCCCAGATGCCGCTTCACGACCTCGGTCTGGCGAACCGCGAGCTTGCCGCGCGGCCCCATGTCGACCGTGGCGTCGCCCTCCCACTCGCCGGCGAGGAAGTCGACCTTTTTCATGGCCTCGAGGGCCACGGGCGACGGCGTGGAGTACGGGCCGCGCGCGGGAGTCTCGGCGAGTGCGGTGAATGTGGTGAACGCGGCGAAAGCAGTTGCCGCGACGGAAAGCGATCTCTTCATGGTGTCTCCTTCGGCACGCACCATGGGGCCCCGCGGCCGTGCGCGCCACGTTCGCCTTCCAGCCGGGCGTTTCCCGCGACCAGACGGTTCCCGGTCCATGGCTGAGACGCGCCAGAATCGGTCATGCGCAGCGAATGGCGGCACTTCCTCCTCGAGAACCTGCGCTACCTGCCGTATTTCTTCTGGGCGCTCCTCATCAGCGGCGGGCTCTACTTCGCGCGGGCGGACTTCGACGATCCGGCGCGGCTCCTGCGCGGCCTCGTCGACGTCCTCGCGCGTTCCTGCGTCATTGCCTTCACGATCTTCGTTTCGTTCCTGCTCGTCTACGGCGCCTTCTTCGCGCGCGCCCTGCGCACGGGCCGCCCCGTGCCGAACTCGCGGGTGCTGCAGGTGAGCGTCGCGTTCTGCGGCCTGCTGCTGGGCCTGTGGCTCGTGTCGCCAAAGGGCCCCGTCGACACGAAGCTGGGCGGCGCCGTCGCGACGGGGGCGCTCCTCATCGGGCTCTTCTACTTCCACTCGGAGGGCCAGAGGCGGCGCGAGGAGGCGCTGGCGGCTCGGGCCGCGCTCGCGGAGGCGCGCCTCTCGGGGCTCGAGACGCAGATGCGCCCGCACTTCCTGTTCAATGCGCTCAACGGGCTCGCCGAGCTGGCCGAGTCGGGAAGGCCGGAGGCCGGGGAGATGGCGCACGCTCTCGCGGACCTCTACAGGCGGCTGCTCGAGTCCTCGCGCGGACGCACCCTGCCGCTCGGCGAGGAGCTCGAGATCGTGAAGCGCTACCTCGAGCTCGAGACCGTGCGCTACGGCGACAGGCTCAAGTGGCGTGTGGACGTCCCGACCGGGCTCGCGGGCTTTGCGGTGCCGAGCCTCGTCGTCCAGACGCTCGTCGAGAACGCGGTGCGCCACGGTGTGGCCCCGGCGATTTCGGGCGGTGACGTCCTCGTGAAGGCCAGCCGCGTGGACGGAGGACGAGTCCTCGTCGAGATCTCGAACTCCGGCGAGCCGCTGCCTCGCTTGCTGCGCGAAGGGACGGGTCTCGCGAACACGCGGGAGCGGCTCGACCTCCTGTACGGCGAGGGCGCACACGGCTTCACTCTCGAGACGTCGCCCACCGGCCGCACGCTCGCGCGGTTTCACGCCCGGGAAACGACCTCGTGAGCCGGCGCGTCCTCGTGGTGGACGACGAGCCCCTCGCGCGGCAGCGCCTCGTGCGCTTCCTCGCGAACGCCGACTCGACGCTCGTGGTCGAGGAGGCCGCGAACGGCCTCGAGGCCGTGGAGGCGCTCCTCGCGCGGCCGCCCGACGTGGTCTTCCTCGATGTCGCGATGCCGGGCCTCTCGGGTCTCGACGTGTTGCGGCAGATTCCCGATCGCCCGTTCCGCGTCGTCTTCCAGACCGCGTTCGACCGCTTCGCCGTCGCCGCGTTCGAAGAGGAGGCCTGCGACTACCTCGTGAAGCCGTTCACCGAGGCGCGCTTTCGCGCGGCGCTCGAGCGGGCACTGGCGCGGTCTTCCGAGAGGGCCCGGCTCACAGCGCTCGAGGAGCGCCTCGCCCGGCGCGACGGTGCGCTCCGTAAGCTCGCGGTCCGCATCGGCCGGCGGCTCGTCCTCCTGGCCGAGCCCGACGTCGTCGCGCTCGTCTCGCGCGACCACGTGACGTGCGTCCACGCGGCCGACGGCTCGGAGGGGACCACGGACCTTTCGCTCGCCGCGCTCGAGGGCCGCCTCGACGACACGGTCTTCAAGCGCGTCCATCGCGGGCATCTCGTGAACGCCGCGCACGTCACGAGCCTCGTGGAGGAGGGAGACGGGCTCCGCGTGACGCTCTCGACCGGTCTCAGTCTGCCGGTCGCGCGCCGCTTTCGCGCGGCGGCGCGGTCGCTGGCCGGTGGGTCATGAAGCGGCAGAGCGGCAGAATGGCGGTTAGCGGAACAAAGAGCACGGCATCGTGGCTTCCGAGCCCTTCCCGAAGCACGCCGCCGGATTGCAGCGCGTGCGGCACACACAGCCGGACGCGCTGAAGCCCTCGAGCGAGACCTCGGACGAAAGATAGTGCGCCTCGACCGGCTCCTCCCTGAGGAGGTCGGTCGAGAGGTACTTTTTGTTGTCGTCGCAGAAGACTGTTACAACGACCGCGTCGTCGTCCATCTCCTCGAGGACCTTCAGGGCGCCCAGGAAATTCGCGCCCGAGGAGATCCCGACGCCGAGCCCGAGCTGCTTCGCGATCTTCTGCGCCATCAGAATCGCGTCGCCGTCGTCGACGGACACCACCGGGTCGAGGAAGGCCAGGTCGACGATGGGCGGGATGAACTCGTCGGAGATGCCCTGGATCCGGTGCTTCCCGACCTTGTGCCCCACGCTGAGCGTGGGGGAGGAGGCCGGCTCGAGGGGATGAACGCGTACGCCCGGTCGCCGCGCGCGGAGGACCCGGCCGACGCCCATCACGGTGCCACCCGTGCCGACCCCGGCGACGAAGGCGTCCGGGGCGAGCCCGTCGTAGCGGAGCTGCCACCAGATCTCCTCGCCCGTGGTGGCCTCGTGAGCCCGTGCGTTGTCTGCGTTCGAGAACTGCCGCGGGAGAAACGCGCCCGGCGTGCGCGCGGCGAGCTCCTCGGCGCGGGCGATCGAGCCGAGGAAGCCCCCTTCCTCCTTCGTCACCGGACGGATCTCGGCGCCGAGGCTCCGGATGAGGTCCACCCGCTCGCGGCTCATCCAGTTGGGCATGAAGATCACGACGGGATGGCCGAGGGCGCGGCCGATGGCCGCGAACGCGATCCCCGTGTTGCCGCTCGTCGCTTCGATGACCGTGCCGCCGGGCTGGAGGGCACCTGTCGCGTAGGCCCGCTCGAGGATGTGGAGCGCCATGCGGTCCTTGATCGAGCCGGTGAGGTTGACGTGCTCGGCCTTGGCGAAGATCCGCCGGGACTTGCCGCGGAACGTGAAGTCGATCTCGAGGAGGGGGGTGTTCCCGATGAGGCTGCGCAAGCCGCGGAGGCGTGCGGCTGCCGGGGAGACGGTGCTGGCGGCGCTCACGCAGGCAGCCTACCGCCCGACCGGAGGATCGGCGCTGAAGCAGATGCTCTACGGTTTCAGATTCAGCGCGCCGGAGGCGTCAACCCTGTGCGGACCGCGGGAACCGGAGGATGAAGCGGCTGCCCTCGCCGAGCTTGCTCACGCAAGCAACGCTCCCGTTCATCGCCTCGGTGAGCCGCTTCACGATCGAGAGGCCGAGGCCCGTGGAGTGCTCACCGCCGGTGGGGCGGGCCGAGAGCCGCGCGAACTTTCCGAAGAGCTTTTTCTGGTCGTCCTCGGAGATGCCCGGCCCTTCGTCTCTCACCTCGTAGAGAACGACGTCGTCCTCTGCCGAGACGGTCACCCAGATGTCCTTGCCGCGCGCCGAGTACTTCACCGCGTTCGAGAGCAGGTTGTCGCAGAGCTGCGTGAGGATGCTCTCGTCCGCCACGGCCACGACCCGCTGGGGCGGTGCCGCGTAGTGAATGGTCTGCTCCTTGGCCGCCGCCGCGGGGCGGTAGGCATCCACCACCTGCGAGGCGAAGCCCGCGAGATCGCAGGGCTCGGCCTGGAAGGCCATCTGGCCGCGCTCGATGGCGTTCACGTCGAGGAGGTTCTTGATCAGCTCCAGCATCCGGCGGGAGGCCTCCGCGGCCTTGCGGAGATACCCGGCGCGCTCGGCCGCCTCCATGTCGTCTTCCTCGAGGATCATCGCGATGTAGCCGCCGATGATGTTGAGCGGGTTCTTGAGGTCGTGCGCCACGATGCCCAGGAACTCGTTCTTCTCGTTGTCGAGCGCGGCGAGCTCGCTCTTCTGGCGGTCGATCTCCTCGAACGCGAGCAGCATCTTCCGCTGGTAGCCGTCGCCCAGGCGGGTGAGCTTGGTGGCCTGCCGGAGGAGCTTTTCGTAGTGGCGCGTGAGGGTCGCGAACTCCTTGAGCCGCTCCTCGGCGGGGAGGTCTTCGTTCTTGAGCGCGGTCTTCGCCCTCTCGAGGGCGGCCACCTCTTTCTCGAAGACGTCGTCGCGCTCGGCGACTGCTTCCATCGCGAGAGCCTACCTCTCCACGAACTGGATCGGCAGGCCCGTGTCCTCCGAGAGATCCTGGCCCATCAGCAGCGTGTCCGAGTCGTCCTTCGCGTAGAACCAGGTGACGTTCACGGGGCCGCCCGACGAGCGAAATTTCTCGAACACCTCGAGGATGTCGAGGAGGCACTTGGTGGAGCTGGTGTTGAGGTAGTCGAGGCTCAGCTCGAGGTCCACCTGGGCCGGGCCCGTCGCGAGATAGCCGTCGAGCCAGGTGAAGACGGGCGCGAAGAACGCGCGGGCGTTCTCCGGGTAGGACTCCCCCCGGAACTGCAGCCGCCCCACCGCCGGATCGAGGTCGATCTCGAGGGTGTACTTGGTGCCGTCGATCTTAAGCCTGTCCATGCTCGGTATCCTTCTTGATGTCGACGAACAGCTCGATGAACGAGGTGTCCTCGTCGATGGGGTGCACCCGGTAGGTGAGCCCTCCCCCGGATGTCTTCGCCATGTCGTAGAGGCCGAGACCCGCGCCGACGCTGCCGTCGGGAGGGGCCTGCTTGAGCTGCTCGCGGTAGAGCTTGCGGAGGCCGTCGGTGGGGAGACCGCTCATCGCCTTCAGCCGCTCGACCATCAACGCGAGCCGACTATTGTCGATCTTGTTCCCGGAGGCAACCGTGTAGCGGTCCTCGCTCTCGCTCACCACCACGATGCCGCTCCCGCCCGCTCCGCCGCTCTCGGGCTCCGTGATCTTCTCGGCCGAGTAGCGCGTGATGTTCTGCGCCAGCTCGACGAAGACCGAGAAGACCCCGCGGATCTCGGAGAGCTTCTTGGGCGCGATGAAGAGGTCCTCGCGAATCATGCCGCCGAGCTTGACGAGAAGGGCCTGGGACATGCTCCCTCGAAAGACGAAGATGACCCCTTCCTTGCCCATCGAGGTGTACTGGTCGAAGAGGTTCATGCCATCCATAGTGACTCCTTCCCGGCGGGTGTTTCATTGGACGCGGACGCCGATGATGGTGATGTCATCCCTCTGCTTCCCTTCTCCCTGGTGCGCCTCGAGAACCGAGCCGAGCCTCTCGGCCTGCGCGGCGGGATCCCAGCCGGCGATGTCATGGAGCAACGCCTTGAATCTCTCGGAGCCGAATCGCTTTCCTGCCTCGCCATTCTGATCGATGTAGCCGTCCGACGTGAGGTAGAGCATGTCGCCGGGGCTCACGGGGATGGGCTGCGAGGTGAAAGGGCGGCCGCCCTGGCGTTGCCGGCCGCCGATCGACGCCCGATCCCCCGCCAGCTCGATGAGCTCGGGGGTACCGCCCGTGCCGCCGATACCCTGGACGACATAGAGGGGCCTCTTGGCCCCGCCGAACGTCACCGCTCCGGTGGCGAGGTCGAACACGCAGAGGCAGGCATCCATCCCGTCCTGGGCGCCCAGGCGCTCGGCCGTCTGCTGCAGCGTCTCCTGTACCGCTCCGTTGAGCTCGTCGAGGATGACGCCGGGATCCGTGACACCGCGCTCCACGATGATGTTGCGGAGGAGGCTCCCGCCGATCATCGACATGAACGCCCCGGGAACCCCGTGGCCCGTGCAGTCCACGACGGCGAGAAAGACCTTTCCGTGGCCCTTGTGGCACCAGTAGAAGTCCCCGGACACGATGTGACACGGCTTGAAGATCACGAAGTGTTCGGGAAGGCTCGCCGTGAGTACCTCGGGGAGAGGCAGCACCGATTCCTGGATGTGCTGGGCGTAGCGGATGCTGTCGAGGATCTGCTCGTTCTTCTCGCGGAGCTGCTCGCCCTTCTCCTGCAGAAACGCGTCTCTCTTCTCGACCTCCACGAGCATCTCGTTGAAGCCGTCGATGAGCTCACCGATCTCGTCCGAGCTCTGCTTCACCGCCCGGATCGAGTAGTCCTTCTTGTGGGACACCGTGCGCTCCACCTCGATGAGGGCGAGGATCGGCTGTGAGATGAGCCTCTGGAGTCTCGAGGAGAGCAGGAACGCGAACGCGAACGCGGCGGCCATCAGCATCGTGAGGATCCGGGCGTAGTCCTTCTGGCGGGCCGCGAGGGCCGAGAGGTCGACGAGGATGTAGACGGAGCCCACCTGCTTCTGTCCGAAGCTCATGGTGCGAAAGAGGACGAGATGATCCCGCTCGAACCGGTGTCCGTCCGCCTCGCGAGCGGGCGGCTTGAAGCCCGAGCCCTCCCGCGCGTAGAACGCGAAGACGGTCCCGTCCTCGGCGTAGACGGCCGCGCCCACGACCTGAGGCTGCGCCCGGAGCGTCGCGAGCGCCTCTCCGGCGCCCTCCGGATCGCTGAAGACCACGGCCTGCGCGCAGGACACCTCGAGCATCTTCGCGAGCACCGCCGTGTCTTCCACCACGCGCCGCCTATACGACGCGCTGTCGTACGAAAAGATCGCGAGCGCCACCGCGGAGAGCACGGCCACCGTGGTGAGGAGCGCGATGAGGATGACCTTCCAGCGGATCGTGAGCCGCCCGAAGAGCGCCCTCAGGCCGGGGCCGGTCAGAGCGTTGCCTCCGTCACGTCTTCATCACTTCTGTCGCTTCCGACACTTCCGACACTTCCGTCACTTTCGTCGTCACTTCTGTCCCCGGCGCGTCGAGCCCGACGAGACGCTCGGGCCGAGCACGAACGTATCGGTCCGCTTGGACGACGGATCGTTCGCGACGCGATTGATCATCGCGACCGTGCGGCCCTTTCCCTCGGCGGCCGTCACGGTGATCTCCACGTCCTTGAACTCGCCCACGCCGCCCGGGGGCTTGGCGATCTCGTTGATGATGCGGTTGATCTGCTTCCTCTCGTTCGGAGCGAGCGTCACGACGAGGGGCTCGCCGATCGGAGCGCCGCCCGTTTTCCGGAGAGTCACCTTCACCTTCGCGGGCTGACCCGAGAGCTCGGCGAGGATGAGGTGCGACCGGTATTCGGTGCCGTCGGCGATGGCCGGGAGGTAGACCTCGGGCTTCACGGTGTCGGCCTCTGTGGCCTTGAGGCCGATCGCCTCGGGGGACTCGGGAAAGAACACGCCCGCGAACTTTCCCTGGGCGCCGGGCGCCGGCGTGAGAACGGAGATCGAGTTCCCGGCCTCGGGGTTCTCGGGGTCGATCGGCGTCGTCGTCTCGCCCGCGAAGACGAGGTCGGTGAGATCGCCTTCGAAGCGCAGCATGCCGCGGGTGTCGTCCTCGACGCCGAGGAGGTCCCCCAGAACGTCGACGTAAGTGAGCGTATGCGGGCCTTCCTCGACGCGCCGGGGCACGACGACCGTCATGGGCTCCCGTGGCTCGCCGAAGCCCGGCTCGGGAATGTAGGTGACCGTGAGCGTGACGTCCTCGTCCGAGCCGTTCGCGATGGCGAGGCGGGTCTTGTACACGGAGGCATCGGTGCGCCCGGGCGTGGAGTTGGGCAGGAAGGCCGGGGGGATGCCGTCGGCTGGGGTCCCGAGGATTGGGGCCCGTGCGCTCTCGACGGGTGCCTCGGCCCAGGTGCCGGCATCGATCGCGGGACGAGGCAGTGCCGCAGCGGCCAGTAGCGCGTCGACCAGCGGCGCCGGCAACACGCCGCGCCACAGCGGCGCGATGTCGCGGGCCGCGTCCCTGAAGGTGCGGTCGAACTCCTCGACGTTC
>CAZXSG010000004.1:0-12078 GCA_964643185.1 uncultured Holophagales bacterium | reverse complement strand
GGGGTGGGCGGGAAGGCCGGACTCGGGGCGGGGGGGCCGGCCGCCTGGGCCGCCCGGCGGCCGGCTGTGGGTCCGCCCGTTCCGGGCTTCGCACCGGGCACGCGCCGCTCGACGATCGAACCGGGCCGCACGGAGTAGTTGCGAGAGGCCTCGTCGAGCACGGTCGCGAACGCCGCGACCTGTCCCTCGCCGGCCATCGGGACGACCTCGAGCGTCGCGTCCGCGTAGGGCGCGGGGAAGAGCTCGGGGTCGATCGAGTTGATCTGGATCTTCGAGTAGGGCTGGATCGAGACCGTCTTGCGCCCGATGCGCGAGCCGTTCGGGGCGAACAGCGTGGCGGGCACCTCGATGGGCCGGCCGAAGGTCTCGGTGAGGATGATGTTCGTGCGGTGGCCCGAGAGGGGCCCCCTCAGGCCGGTGAGGACGAGGACCTCCGGAATCGAGCCGCCCTCGGGCAGCGTGACGCCCTGCCGCGAGACGAGGAGCGGGATCTCGGCGCCGTAGGCCGTGGGAACGCCGTCTCTGTAGGTGATCGAATCGGTGGTGGCCCTCACCGTGAGCTGCGCGAGCTGGGCCGAGCGCAGCTCGACGTGCCCGCTCCCGGTCACGCCGAAGAGGGAGCCGATGAAGTCCGAGAGCCGGTACATGCCATAGCCTTCGAGCGTGATCGTGTTCTTGAGGACCCGGGGATCGCGGATGCCGTCGGCGTTCTCGGGCGTGTAGTAGAGGTCCACCGAAACGGGCGCGGAGCTGCGGTTCCTCATCCAGCCGTCGGACACGTACTGTGAGCCCGACGGACCGCTGAAGGGACCTGTCGCCCCCCGTGCCGAGCCGCCGGGCACCGGCGTGCTCACCGTGGAGCCGAGGATGAGGGCGAACTCCGTGTCGTCGAGATTCGTGCGGTCCGTGCCCGAGGAGGGGACAGGCGGCTCCTCGTCGAAGACCTCGAACGTTGCCGCGTCGCCGGCGGCGCCGTCGACGTTCTCGATGCGGAAGCCGGTGGTGAGAGGCGGCAGTCCGTCCGATGCCGTTCTCCGGCTCCTGTCGACGATCAGCTCGAACGCCCGCTCCTCGCCGGCGCCGAGCGCCGTCGCGAAGTCTCCGGTGACGTCCAGCCAGGCGCCGCCGGGGCCGATCGCGGGGGCGAGGCGGACGGGCACGAGGCCACTGTTGCGAATGCCGATCTGCTGGGGCGGCGGATTCCCGCCGATCTGACGGAACGTGACGCGCGGGCTTCCGATGACCTCGAGCCTGGCGCCTGCCGTGGAGCCGGACGAGGGGGCATCGAAGACGGTGAGCGTGACCGTGCTCGAGACTGTGGAGGTGCCGGCGGGAGTACTCCAGGTGCCCACGAGGTCGCCGGTGCGAACCCCTGCCGTGGAGGTGCTCGCCGGGTCGAAGACGAGCGCGACGATGGTGTCCGCTCCCGGGGCGACGCTGCCCGTCGCCGCGGGAGACGGCGTGAAGAACCCGCCCGTCGACGCGAGGGTCAGAACCGCGGGCGCGCCGCCCACGTTCCGGAAGACGACGGTCGAGCCCGTGGGCGGCGCCTGCCCCACGGTGACGCGCGCCGGCGGCCGCTGGCCCTGGATCTCGAGGAACTGGGCCGGCAGGGTGCGCGATGCCACAGTGATCGGGGACGTGAGAGCGGACGCGACTCCGGGACAGCTCGCGCCGGAAACGGCCCTCACCCGCACACAGTGGTCCGCGTCGACGCCGGGGTCGGTGGAAATCGTGACGGACAGCCCCGTCGTGGTCTGGACGACGGGCGACGAGCAGTTGGCGCTGGTCGAAACCTCGACCTCGTAGAACGCGGTGGACGGGAGGCCGGGAACGGCGCGCCAGGAGACCGTGAAGCTGCTACCGGCGACGACGGGCGCGGCGGGGAAGCTCGTGATCTCGGGGGACGCGGGAACGCGACAGTCGGTCGCCTGCTGGATGGTGAATGTCTGGCCTGCCACCTGGATCGTGCCCGTGCGAGGAGTCTCGGGGTTCGCGTCGACGTCGTAGGTCACCGTCCCCGTTCCCGTTCCCGACGAGCTCGAGATGGTGATCCAGGAAGCGGCCGTGGTGGCCGTCCACGGACAGCCGCCCGGCGCCTCCACCTCGAACGTCTGGCCGGTGGCTCCGGCGGGCGACACGGTGGCGCCCACGGGCACGAGGGTGTAGGTGCAGCCCGCCGCGGACTGCGTCAGCGTGAACGTCTCCGACGCGACGGTGACCGAGCCGGTGCGGACGACGGCATCCGGGTTCGGCGCGACGGCGAACGTCACGATGCCGGCGCCTGTGCCGGACGCACCGGACGAGAGCGTGATCCATGTGGCGCCCGAGACGGCCGTCCACGGGCAGCCGCCCGGGGTCTGTACCTGGAACGCCTGGGCCGGCGTGCCGGCCGGAGGAACCGTGGCCGACGGGGGAGCGAGGCGGTACGCACAGTCGGCGGCCGCCTGGATCACCGCGAACGTGGCGCCCTCGACGGTGACGAAGGCGATCCGCGAGGCGGCGTCGGGGTTCGGGTCGACGGAGAACGTCACCGTTCCGTTTCCGGTGCCGGAGCCTCCCGAGGTGATCGTGATCCAGGACGAGGCGAGGGTCGCGGACCAGGAGCAGCCGGGCGTCGCGAGGACCTCGAAGTCGAGGCCCGAGCCGCCCCCGGCGGAAACGTTCCGGCTCGACGGGGTCACGCCGGTCGACGCGAAGCAGCCGTCGCCCTGCGTGACGGTGAAGAGCTTGCCGGCCGCGGTGATGGTGCCGGAGCGCGCCGGCCCGGGGTTCGACGAGACGTCGTACGTGACGGTGCCGGGGCCGCTCCCCGAGATGCCCGACGTGATGGTGAGCCAGGGGACGTTGGATACGGCATTCCACGTGCAGCCCGTTCCGGCCTGGACCTGGAACGTCTGTCCCGCCGCGCCGGCGGCCGGCGCGGTCGCGCTCGTCGGCAGGAGTGTCGGGCTCGTGGCACAGCCGTTGTCCTGATCGACGGTGAACGTCTGGCCCGCGGCCGTGAGCGTGCCGGTGCGGCCCGCTCCCGTGTTGGCGTCGACTGTATACGTCACGACGCCGTTGCCCGTGCCCGAGGCGCCGCCGGTGATCGTGAGGAAGGCCACGTTGGAGCCGGCCGTCCAGGCGCAGCCAGCGCCCGTCTGGACCTGGAACATCTGACCCGCGGCGCCCGCGGCGGGCGCCGTCGCGCCCGACGGCAGGAGCGTCGCCGTGCAGCCGTCCGCTTGATCCACGGTGAAGGTCTGGCCCGCCGCGGTGATCGTGCCCGTGCGCGCGGGTCCGCTGCTCGCGGCAACGTCGTACGTCACGGTTCCGTTGCCATTGCCCGAGGCCCCGCCGGTGATCGTGAGGAATGCGGCGTTCGAGCTCGCGGTGAAGGCGCAGCCCGCGCCCGTCTGAACCTGGAACGTCTGTCCCGAGGCGCCGGCGGCGGATGCGCTCGCGCTCGAGGGCAGGAGAGTGGCCGTGCAGCCGTCCGCCTGGTCGACGGTGAAGGTCTGTCCCGCGGCCGTGATCGTGCCCGTGCGCGCGGGTCCACTGCTTTGGGCGACGTCGTACGTCACGGTGCCGTCGCCGGTGCCCGACGCCCCACCCGCAATGACGATCCAGGGCGCGTTGGAGGCCGCCGTCCAGGCGCAGCCCGGAGTCGTCTGGACCTGGAACGTCTCTCCCGAAGCCCCCGCGGCGCCGACGTTCGCGCTCACGGGAAGGAGCGTGGCGCTGCAGCCGCCCGCCTGATCGACGGTGAAGGTCTGGCCGGCCGCGGTGATCGTGCCCGTGCGCGCGGGCCCGCTGCTCGCGGCAACGTCGTACGTCACGGTCCCGTCGCCGATGCCGGATGCCCCGCCGGTCACGACGATCCACGGTGCGTTGGAGGCCGCCGTCCAGGCGCAGCCCGGAGTCGTCTGGACCTGGAACGTCTCTCCCGAAGCCCCCGCGGCGCCGACGTTCGCGCTCACGGGAAGGAGCGTGGCGCTGCAGCCGCCCGCCTGATCGACGGTGAAGGTCTGGCCGGCCGCGGTGATCGTGCCCGTGCGGGCCGGACCCGCGTTCTGGGCGACGTCATACGTGACGGAGCCGTTGCCGCTGCCCGAGGCGCCGCCGGTGATCGTGAGGAACGCGGCGTTCGAGGTCGCGGTGTAGGCGCAGCCCGGGGAGGTCTGGACCTGGAAGGTCTGTCCGGAAGCGCCCGCCGCGCCGGCGTTCGCGCTGGAGGGGAGGAGCTGGGCCGTGCAGCCATCGGCCTGCTGGACGGTGAACGTCTGTCCCGCGGCGGTGAGCGTCCCGGAGCGCGCCGGGCCCGGGTTCGGCGCGACCGTGTACGTGACCGTTCCGTTGCCGCTGCCCGAGGCGCCGCCGGTGATGCCGAGGAAGGACGCGTTCGAGGACGCGGTCCAGGCGCAGCCGGGGGACGTCTGCACCTGGAGCGTGAGACCTTCGGCGCCGCCCGAGGCGACGTTCGCGCCGGCGGGAAGGAGCGTCGCGGAACAGCCGTCCGCCTGGTCGACCGTGAACGTCTCTCCTGCCGCGGTGAAGGTACCCGTGCGCGCGGGTCCGCTGTTGGGAGCCACCTCGTAAGAGACCGCGCCGGGGCCGCTGCCCGAGGCGCCGCCCGTGATCGTGAGGAAGGGCGCGTTCGAGACGGCTGTCCAGGCGCAACCCGGGGTGATCTGAACCTGGAAGCTCATCTTGGAAGCGCCCGAGGCCGGGACGCCGATGTTCTGGGGAACGAGCGTCGCGCTGCAGCCTTCGCCCTGATCGACCGTGAACGTCTGGCCCGCGGCGGTGAGAGTGCCCGACCGTGCAGGTCCGGCGTTCGCGGCAACGGCGTAGGAGACCGTTCCGTTGCCGCTGCCGGATGCGCCGCCCAGAACGGTGAGGAAGGACGCGTTGGAGGTGGCGGTCCACGGGCAGCCTGCGCCGACCTGGACCTGGAAGCTCAGCTCGGAAGCGCCCGCGGCGCCGACGTTGGCGCTCGTGGGGAGCAGGGTCGCCGAGCAGCCGTTCGCCTGGTCGACGGTGAACGTCTGTCCCGCTGCGGTGATCGTGCCCGTGCGGGCGGGGCCGGCGCTCGACGCGACACTGTAGGTCACCGTGCCGTTGCCGCTGCCGGATGCGCCGCCCGTGATGGTGAGGAACCCGTCGTTCGACGACGCCGTCCAGGGACACGAGGCCGGCGTCTGGACCTCGAACGTCAGACCGCTGGCACCCGCCGCCCCGACGTTGGCGCTCGTGGGGACGAGGCTCGCCGTGCAGCCGCTCGCCTGGTCGACATTGAACGCGAGGCCGGCCGCGGTGATCGTGCCGGAGCGTGCCGGACCGGTGTTGGCCGCGACGTCGAAGGTCACGGTTCCGTCACCGTTTCCCTCGACGCCGCCCGTGACGGTGAGGAAACCGTCGTTCGGCGCCGCGGACCAGACGCATCCCGCGCCGATCTGAACCTGGAACGACAGCCCCGTCGCGCCACCCGCCGCGACGTTCGCGCTCGAGGGGAGGAGCGTGGCCGAGCAGCCCGAGGCCTGATCGACCGTGAACGTCAGCCCGGCCGCCGTGATGGTTCCGGAGCGCGCGGGTCCCACATTGGCCGCGACGTCGTACGTGACGGTTCCGTCACCGTTCCCCGGCGTGCCGCCCGTGACGGTGAGGAAGGGCGCGTTCGAGGTCGCGGACCAGACGCAGCCCGCGCCGATCTGGACCTGGAACGTCAGTCCGATCGAGCCGCCGGCGCCGATGTTCGTGCTCGGGGGCAGGAGCGACGGGTTGCACCCTGCCGCCTGATCGACCGTGAACGTCTGCCCGGCCGCGGTGATCGTGCCCGTGCGGGCGCCGCCGGGGTTCGAGGCGACGTCGTAGGTCACCACCCCGAAGCCGCTCCCGGACGCGCCGCCGGTGACGGTGATCCAGGAATCGTTCGAGACGGCCGTCCAGGGGCAGGTTTTGCCCGTCAGGACATCGAATGTCTGTGAGGTCGCGCCGCCTGCCCCGACATTCGCGCTTTGTGGCATCAGAAGGGGGAGACAGCCGTCTTCCTGGTCGACGGTGAAGATCTCCCCACTCACGGTGATCGTTCCCTGGCGCGCCGGACCCGGGTTGGGAAAGACCTCGAACGCGACGACCCCTGGCCCGTTCCCCTCGACGCCGCTGTTCAGCTTCATGAAGCTGGCGTTGTTCTGTGCGGCCCACGGACACCCCAGGCCGGTCTGGACCTGGAACGTCGACTCCATCGTGCCGCCCGCGGGAATGAGGGCGCCTGTCGGCAGCAGGGAATAGGTGCAGCTCGTCGTCGTGCCGGTCACGGCGGGGCCGGGCTCGCTCGTGACGGTGTTGGCGTTGCTCGCGTGCGACTGGGTGACCGTGTGCACCGTGAAGAAGTACTCGGTCCCCGGCGTGAGGCCCGTCACGATGAGGAAGCTCTCGGTCTTGTCGGAGGTCTGTCCCACGGGCTGGAACGGCCCCTGGGAGCTCGTGCTCATGGACACGACATAGAAGCCCGGGTCGGCGGTGTAAGGAATCGGGGTCCACTGCAGGTTCGCGGTGGTGGCGTTGGTTCCCGTCAGAGCGAAGTCGGCGGGTGTGATCGTCTGGGTACCCGTCCAGTCGCCGCCGAACTGAAGGGAGCTCAGGAACGACTCCAGCATCGGGTCGCTCGTGAAGAGAGCGTTCCAACGGAGGTCGATCGCAGAGAGCGTCGCGATGGACGTGAACCCGCCGGGGATCTCTCCCGCGAGCTGGTTGGATGCGAGGTCGCAGTACTGGAGGCTCGAAAGGCCGGCGATGCCGGAGGGGATCGGTCCGGTGAGCTGATTCCCCGAGAGGTCCAGCTCCACGAGGTTCGCGAGGCTCACGACGCCGGCCGGGATGCTGCCCGAGAGGCCGTTGTTTCCGAGGTAGAGATACACGAGGTTCGTGAGGTTGCCGATCTCGGTCGGAATCGACCCGTCCATCAGGGTGTCGTGCAGGTAGAGGCTCAGAAGGCTCGTCAGGTTGCCGGCCTCCGCAGGAATCGAACCCGTGAGCGGGTTGCCGCCGAGGTAGAGCTCCGTGAGGGTGGTCAGGCCCCAGATCTCGGCGGGGAGGGTGCCCGTCAGCTGACTATCGAAGAGCGAGAGCACCTGGATGCTGGTGAGGCCGGAGATCGCCGAGGGCAGGCTGCCCCCGATGGGGTTTTGCGCGAGAGCGAGAACCTCGAGGGACGAGAGGGTCCAGATCTCCGCGGGAAGAGGCCCCGAAACCTGGTTCGCCGTGAGGTCGAGGACGGCCAGATTCGTCAGGTTTCCGATGGAGGCGGGAAGGGTGCCGATGAGGTTGTTCCCGGGAAACGTGAGCCCGATGACCGTCGACTGCATCCCGTCGCACGTGACGCCGAACCAAGAGCACGTCGGCAGCTTCGTGAACCACCCGCTGGAGTTCGTCCACCCCGCGCCGTTCGTCGCGCTGTAGAGGTCGTCCAGCGCCTGCTGCTCCGCCGGCGGGATGCCTCCCGCGGCCCGCGCCGCAGTGGGTCTCAGCGCGGCAAGCAGGAGAACGAGGAGCGCGAAGAGACCCGAAAGCCGGTGCAAAGGGTGGGACGTGCGCGGGAACGTGTTCATGGGACTCTCCTCGTCAGAACCGGATTTCGCATCCAGCCTGAACGGAACGGCCGGGGATGGGGACGTACGAAAGAACCTGGCTGGGGCTCGCCGAGAGCTTGCCTTGTTTATCGAAGAGATTGCGGACGTCGAGCGAGAAAGTCACGGGGTAGTACTCGACGCGGGTCTTCCAGAGGAGGCGCGCGTTCACTTCCAGGAAGTCTCCGGCCGACCCGTCCTCGAAGAACGCGGGGTCGAGCTCCTGCTTGCCCACGACGCGGCCCGAGAGCGAGGCCGTGAGCTTGTCGAAGTCGTACGAGGCGCCGCCCGAGAGCAGCCACCGCGAGCTGCCGGGGAGATCCTGGGGCTCCGTGCCGTCGCGTTCCAGATGAGCCCGTGCGTAGGCGATGTTCAGGTAGCCGCGGAGCGCGCCCGCCCGCGCCTGGATCGCGCCGCCCATGCCGTGGGCCGGCGCGTCGTCGAGCGACTGGTAGCCGCCGCCGTCGACGGCGTGGTAGCGGATGAGGCCCGAGAGGCGGCTGTCGAACGCGTAGGCGTTGAGCGCGAGGCCCTTCGAGGCCTCCCACAAGAGCGAGAGCTCGGCCGACCGCATCGTCTCGGGGCTGAGCTCTTCGACCTGGTTCCCGGCCTCGTAGAGCGACGGCGGACGGAAGCCCTGGCCCCAGAGCGCCTTGATCGACACCCGCGGCACCGGCTTGTAGATGACGGCGAGGCGCGGCAGAACCGACGTCCCGCCGGGCGCGGTGTCGGCGAACGTGCCGCCCAGCACGAACGAGAGCGTGCTCGTGGGCCGCCATTCCTCCTGGAGGTAGGCGACCAGGAGATGTCCGTTCGAGCTGCGCACCGTGGGCGGCGAGAGCGGCGCATTCGTGTCCATGCGCACGTCGCCGTAGGAATCGTCGACGGTGCGGTAGCGGTACTCGACCCCGAACGTGAGGAGGTGGACGCCCGCCCGATACGTGAAGCTGGCCTCGCCCCCGGCCTCCCAGGTGTCGGCGACCGTGCGGTAGAAGAACGCGTTCACGAACGGGTAGTCGAACCCGCCCGCGTAGGTGCTCTGGCTGCGATACGTGTAGCGGTCGCCGAAGACGCGGACGGACCCTTCGAGCCGCGGCCCCAGCTGCGGGCGCCACTTCAGCTCGACGAGGTCCTTGGTGTCGCGGCGGTGCTCGAACGGGGACGCGTAGATGGTGCCGTACTTTCCGAAGACCTCGCCCTTGTTGCGGTAGCCCGCGCGGGCGAGGAGCGAGAACGTGCCGAGGGAGGCCTTGAGGAACGCGAACGGCGCGCGCTCGTGGTCGGTGTGGCGCTGCGGACCTCCCCAGATGGTGCCGCCGAAGAAGTCCACGGGGTCGCCCACGTCGATCCTAGGGAAGTCGAGCCGCTCGCCGCTCGAGCGGTAGTAACCGCCCGCCGCGAAGATGTTCCAGGCTGTTCCGGGCTCGTCCTCGCTCTTCCCCGGGAGGATCCCCGAGGCCCCGTAGGAGGCGACCACCTGGTACGTGGCGAAGGAGCCCGCCGAGGTGCTCACGCGCCAGCCCGGCAGGCTGTCGCCGCTCGACGTGACCACGTTGACGAGCCCGTAGAGGCTGTAGCCGCCGTAGAGGAGCGCCGAAGGGCCGTGGATGATCTCGATGCGCTCGACGAGCTCGAGGGGGATGAGCATCTCGCGCCCGATGCCCACGAAGTTGTTCCACGGCTCGTTCATCGGGTGTCCGTCGAGAGTGACGAGGAGGCGCGTGTTGAAGTCCTCGAAGAGCGTGAGCCCGCGGCCGCCCGCGAAGTCCCAGGTTCGATCGGTGGACGCGGTGTAGCCCGGCACGGCGAAGGACAGGACGTCGGCCACCGTGCGGAAGCCGTACCGCTCGATGTCGTCGCGCGTGATGATGGTCGCGGTCGCAGGCGTTTCGCTGAGCGCCTCGGTGTGCTTGGAGGCGCCCTCGATGGTCTTGGTGAGGAAGTAGTCGCGCCCCTGCTCGAAGAAGCTCTGCTGGGCGGTAGCCGCCGGGGAAGCGGCAATGGTCACCGTCGCGAGCAGTGAGGCGAGGAACGGCCTAGCGCCCATCGACGGTCCCCAGATCCTGGCTCAGGTTGAGCGCGGTGGACGACTTCCTCGAAAGGAAGACGAGGGCGCTGTCGATCTCGACGCGCTTCTTGCCCTTGATGCCCGTGAACTCGGAAAGCTCCACGGCCTTGGCCGCGACCTCGCCGGGCGAAGAGACGAGGCACACGGGCACGCCGAGCGCGGTGAGGTCGCGCAGGAAGCCCACGGCCGGCTTCTTCTGCGCGATGGACTGGGCCACGATGGCCTCGAGGTTCCGGCGGTCGAAGAGCAGCGGGTCGACGGCGAGGAGGAGCACGTCGATCTTGGGCAGCTCGTCCTTGAGCGCGCGGGCCAGCTCACCGGGGGAGGAAACCGGTATCGGGTTGAACGTGAGCCCCCGGGCCTGAGCGGCCTTGGCGAAGAGGAGGGCCATCTCGCCGTTCTGCGTGGGGGTGTGCAGAAAGCCGACACGTTTGGCCCCGAGCTTCGCCTCCAGGAACGTGAACACCCGGTCGAGCCTGGGGTACACGGAGAGGTACGTGCCCGAGGTCTTCACCTTCGCCGGGTTCGCGATGCCGAGCGCGATGATGGCCGCGTTCGGAAGGTCGCCCACGAGGTTGGTGGCGTCGGCGCCGACGGCGTAAACGACCGTGGCCTGCTTCGCTTCGCGCTCGATGGTGGCGCGGTCGGCGATGGGGTCGCCCGTCATCTCGACGATCCGGGGGCTCCCCGCGCCCGGCTTTTTCTTCACCTCGTCGGACACGGTGTCGGCGAGCGCCGAGAGGGCTCCTTCGCCCGCCCGCCGGACGATGATGGAGGCTCCGAGGGCGTCGGCGCCCGGGCACACCGCCAGCGCGATCGCGACGGCCACGCCAAAGGAAGCACCCCTCCGGATCGCCTGCGTTGCGTCCTCCCTGTTCCGGTGCGGGGAGAGTATCAACGTCGGGAGCCGTGCGGGATCGGATCCTGAGGTCGCGGCATGTCAGAAACTCGATTAGAATTCTCTTCGAGAGACGTTCATGAGATCGCTCCCGGAAGCCATCCTCGAGCACGCGCGCTCGCTCCCCGAGGGGCGGGTCGTCTCGCCGAGGGAGTTCCTGCACATGGCGAGCCGCTCCGCGATCGATCAAGCGCTCTCGCGCCTCGCGAAGGCCGGAGTCCTCTTGCGCGTTGGGCGGGGTGCGTACGTCGCTCCCATAGCGGGCCGATTCGGCTCGCGTCCGCCGGCTCCCGGCAAAGTGGTGGAGTCGTTCGCCGCGCAAACGGGCGAGCTCGTCGCCCCGCACGGTGCCGCCGCTGCGAACGCGCTGGGCCTGACTCGTCAGGTACCTGTACGGGAGGTGTACGTCACGTCGGGCCGTACCCGCACCCTTCGATTCGGCCCCTCGGAGGTCCTCGTCAAGCACGTGCCGGCGTGGATGATGGCGCTGGGCACGGGACCCGCGGGTGCGGCGGTGCGGGCGCTCGCCTGGCTGGGACCGGACCGCGCGGGCGAATCCCTCGCCGCGCTGCGCCGTACGCTCCCGCGCAAAGAGTGGGAGATCCTCGCCTCCTCCCGGGCACGACTCCCTTCCTGGATGGCGCGGGCCATTGGTGAAGAGGCGAGCCGTGGCGCAGCCGTTTCTTAGCCTGAGCCGGGAAGGCGAATGCGCGCGCGTATAGGTCGTTCACGCGCCGCTCATAAACGGCACCCCTTCGTTCGCCGCGCCGAACGATGAGGCCTCTTTCGACGAAATGCTGCAGCAGGCGCGTGGCTTGATCGGCGCCCAGCCGGCAAAGATCGATCACGTCGCGTCGCCGGATGCTGCCCTGCTGCTCGAGGAGCTTGAGGACGAGCTGCTCTTGTCGGAGCTTGTCGAAGCCTACCTGAAGCGGCATGGCGGGGTAGGACCAATATAGGAGTCGTCGAGCGGGAGGTCGCGCTACCCTCGGCAAGGCCGTGAATCTGATCCTCCTCTTCCCGGACGACTTCGCCGAAGGCGGCACTGTGGTGCTCAGCGGACGGCGGGCGCGACACATTTGCGAGGTCCTTCGGGCCAAGGTGGGCGATGAGCTCACCATTGGACGCGTTCACGGCGCGGTAGGGAAAGGAACGGTGCTCGTCGTCGAGCCGAACGAGGTGCGCCTCTCGGCCGCGCTGACGCAGGATCCTCCGCCACCGAGCGGCCTCGATGTCCTGCTCGCGATGCCCCGTCCCAAGGTGTTCCGTCGCGTTCTCCAGTCCGCCGCTGCGCTCGGGGCGCGGCGAATCGTCCTCGTCGGCGCTCAGCGCGTGGAGAAGAGCTACTTCGATTCGCCCTTCCTCGAGCCCGGGGAGATCGAGAGGAACCTCGTGCTCGGGCTGGAGCAGGCCCGAGACACGGTGCTGCCCGAGGTGCTGGTGCGCCGGCGCTTCCGGCCGTTCGTCGAGGACGAGCTCGAATCGCTCTGGCCGGCCGCGAC
>CAZXSG010000003.1:0-20582 GCA_964643185.1 uncultured Holophagales bacterium | reverse complement strand
GGCGGCTGATTTCTCTACCAAACCACTAGAGGCTCAGTACGCCAGCCAACAGTCAGCATTCGTCCGTCCGCCCGGTCGCCCACACATTCCCGAACTCGATGGCCTTAGAGGCGTAGCGGTCCTCATGGTCGTCTATTTTCACTGTTTCTGGGGTCTCTTTCAGCCCGTACCTGGAAGCCTATGGGCGTACATGACAAAACCTCTCACGCTTGCTTGGGCAGGCGTCGATCTCTTCTTTGTTCTCTCGGGCTTCCTGATCTTTTCGATACTTCTCGATGGTGACAGGAGTGTCTTTTGGAGCTTCTATCCGCGCAGGGCCGCTCGCGTCCTTCCCCTCTACGCGATCCTCCTCGCGGTACTAGTCGCCGGACTCGCAGCGAACGATCACAGCTGGATATCGCTTCCCCGGCTCTTCGAGTCAGTCGACCAGCTATGGCTCTATTTCTGTATGCTCCAAAACCTCGATCAGTTCTTCCCCAAGGGCGGGATCAACTGGCTCGGGCCGAGCTGGTCGCTAGCGATCGAGGAGCAGTTCTACATCTTGGCTCCGCTTATGGTGTCCCTAGCCGGCAAGGGGCGCCGGTTCGGACTATTGATGACCTCAATCGTTCTCGGCTCTTTGATGGTCCGAGTCGCCCTTTTTGTCGTTCTTCAGGATTCCCCGGACGATTGCAGCGAATGGCTATACTTCTTCACACTTAGCCGACTGGACGGTCTCGGTCTCGGTGGCTTGATCGCCTGGACTTGGGCGAGGCCTCAGCTAGCACTCGCCCTTGGTCGGCATCGGGCGAAACTTTGGTTCGTTTTTTTCTCAGTCTTGGGATACTGCCTCTTCGCAATCAAATTCGGTCGAACGCGACATCCCGAGTTCCTTCTAATGCTTGCCGTTGGATCCGGCGCTTTGCTGTGCCTTACGCTCACCGGTGCGCCCACACTGTGCGCCATTTTGCGGAATCGCTGCCTGAGGTACTTCGGACGGATCTCCTTCGGACTCTACATGATTCACATCCCCGTACTTGGACTCCTCTCCGCGATGCTCATCTCTCCGACTGCGCCGATTGTCCTCGAAAAACCGCGGTGGATCATGCTTACCGCATTTGGTCTATCGGTTCTGCTTGCCGACTTGAGTTTCCGGTTTGTTGAAGGGCCTATCCTCGAGCGGGTTCGTCGTTCCTTCCCATACCGAACCTGAGGCCTTCATTTGGATCGAGGTGCATGTCTCGAACCGTGCTGCAGCGGGTCATCGTATCCAAAAGGGGCGATCCCGTGGGATACGATCCAGCCCAAGGTCAGCCTAGGAGAAATCTCTCGAGCGAACGGGAGCATCCCTATTCGATTGGCGCACGAGGCGCCCCTGAAGAGGCTCTTTCCGAGAGCGTTTCGTGGTTTGAGGATGAAGTGGGCCGGACCGGCAAGGTCCGAGAGGTCGTCTTCGACCGCCTTGAAGCCCGATCGCGTACTCCAGTCATCCAGCGCTCGCTCTGCGGTACGGAGGCCGCCGTGCCGTGTTGGCGATGGGGAACGCCCCTGCGAATTTTCGTCATCGAACGTTCATCGCGGCCGCCGATGACGGCGCGCCTGGACGCGTATCGCTCGATTCGAACTGGCTCGCCCAGGGTGCGGTCGAAAACGGCTCTTCCTGGCGGCCCGGAGCTCTCCGGATGCTGGACTCCGGTGCCGCGGAGCACCGTGGTCCTCTTGGGCAGCTTCATCCCAACAGGCGAGTCGAGCACAAACTGGTGATCGCCGAATGCTCCCTGCCATCCCACCAAGAAGATCGGCCTTGCTGCGGCGGGGCGATGGTTTCGGCGTGTCCGTATTGCTGAGCGAGAGGACGTCGCACTGTCTAAGGAGGTTTTCGATCAAGGAGCGGGTTGGGCTTGCACAGGAGGCCGTCGAACCGGTGCCGCTAGCCTATTTGAAGCGCTCTCGTCACCCGGCGAACTCGAGATCCGCGGGCAGAAAACCCTGCGCCTCGCGCAAGCACGCTACGCCTAGCCCGCCGTGGCCCTTGATCTCGAAACTCCCTAGGACTACATAGGTTCGCCCTCTAGTCGCCCGAGCGCCGCCGCCTGCTACTCTTCCCGCTGTATGCGTCCCGACCGGCTTCGCGACCGCTTCTTCGAGGGCGTACCCCGTTACAAGTGGCTCGACACCATCGGGCGGGGAGGTATGGGCATCGTTTTCAAGGCCCAGGATCTCGAACTCGAGGAGATCGTTGCCATCAAGGTCCTATCGCCTGACCTCGAGTTCGACGACCAGGAACTCCTGCTGCGCTTCAAGCGCGAGATCAACCTGAACCGGAAAATCAAGCACCCCAACGTGGCCCGCATCCATGATTTCGGTACGAGCGGCGACTTTCCCTACATCACCATGGAGTTCGTACCGGGCAAGGACCTTCGGACGGTCATCCTCGAGCACGGCCGCCTCGATCCCGCGCACGCCATCTCGATCCTCCGGCAGATCGCTCTAGGCTCCGAAGCCGCGCACAAAATCGGGATCATCCATCGCGACCTGAAGTCCCAGAACGTCATGGTCGAAGACGGCGGCGCCGTCGCTATCCTCGACTTCGGCCTCGCGCGCGGCCGGCGCTCGGCCGAGAATCTCACGCTCGACAGCATCATGATCGGGACGCCCCACTACATGTCTCCTGAGCAGGCCCTCGGGAAGCCCACCGACGGGCGAAGCGACATCTACTCTATCGGCGTCATGGGGTACGAGTGCCTTACGGGCAAGGTGCCCTTCACCGGAGACTCCCCGCTCATCATCGCGATGCTGCACGTTTCCGAGCCGGTGCCTGATGGCCCGATCCGTTCCCTCGGTCTCCCCGAAGAGCTCGTGGGTATCGTGCTCAAGGCGCTCGCGAAAAGTCCGGACGACCGCTTCTCTTCAGCGGCCGAGATGGAAGCGGAACTCGCCATGGTCCGCGTCGGCGCCACCTCGGCGGACTACTCCGCGCCAACGCCGCCTCGCGGCGTTCTCCTTCCGTCGTCGACTGCGCCCTCCGACACCCTCATGGCCCCGGCCCTCACCGAGGCGGAGGTCAAGGGATCGCAGACGATACCCGCGGCTAACGAGCAACGCGTGGTGGTCAAGACCCGCCCACCGGTCCTTCTCCTCGTGGACGACGACGCCAACCAGCGGCGGCTCCTCGGTGGGTTTCTCGAGAAGCACTCCGTCAAAGTCATCCAGGCGGGAACGGGTACCGAGGCGCTCGAACGGCTAATGCAGTGCGAAGTCGACCTTATCCTCATGGATGTCCAGCTGCCCGACATGGACGGCTTCGACACGACGCGCGTAGTCAAGTCACAGCCAGCCACCTCGCAGATCCCCATCATCCTCGTGGCGGCGCGGCTCGATCGGAATCGTTTCGCCTTCGGAATCCAGTCGGGCGCGACTGACCTCCTCGCCAAACCTCTACAATTGGAGCAGATGGTCGTGAGGGTTTGGAGCGTCCTCCAGCATAGGGGCTTCATCGCACCAAAGGAAAACGAGCCACTCACGAATGCTCTTCAAAACGTAAGGAACATCGACCTGTCGGGTACCGGGACCTTTGGCACCCGCAAGCGCTGAGAGCGCCTATCTGTCCTTGGCGACTCCCGCGAATCCGCCAGGTGCTGTCGATTCGCGAATCGCCGAACTCGACGGTCTTCGCGGTCTCGCGGTTCTCATGGTTGTCTACTCTCACTACTTCTTGGGGTTCGTGAGCGCGAGGCCTGGGTCCGTGCTGGCGTACCTACTAAAGCCGTTCGACCTGATGTGGGCCGGAGTCGACCTCTTCTTCGTGCTCTCCGGGTTCCTGATCTTCTCGATCCTCCTAAGGGGCGGACCGGGAACCTTCAAGAGCTTCTACCCGAGACGGGCCGCACGCGTTCTCCCGCTCTATGCTCTGCTCCTAATCATTCTCGTGGTCGGCCTCCGAGTTCAGCACTCAGGGCTGATTCACTTGCCCAGACTCTTCGAAGAAGTGGATCAACTCTGGCTCTACTTCTGCATGCTTCAAAATTTCGATCAACTCCTCCCAAAAGGAGGTTTCAACTGGCTCGTAGCGAGCTGGTCGCTCGCGATCGAGGAACAGTTTTACCTCATTGCTCCGATCCTCATCTATGTCATCGGTAAGGGAAACCGCCTCGCGGGGTTTCTCATCGGAACAATCGTCACTTCCGTTGTCTTTCGTTCCTTTCTCGCGGTTCAGATGGCCAGTTTGCCGACGGAGCTATTCGACTGGACCTACTACCATTCCCTGTCGCGACTAGACGGGCTCGCGGTTGGCGGCCTGATCGCCTGGCTGTGGGTTAGACCGGCGTGGGCCGACCGCATCCGTCGTTCTACATCCCTCCTAGTGCTGACAGCCTGCACAGGCCTTGCCTACTGTGTACTCGCCCTCCGGCTGAGGCGGTCGTTCAGCCCCGAGATCTTCTTGGTGCTCGCAGCAACCTCGGGCGCAATCCTGTGTCTCGCCCTGGTACGGTCGCCACTCGTCTCCCGCTTCCTCCGACTCAGTGCGCTGAAGCACGCAGGTAGGATCTCTTTCGGCCTCTACATGATCCACATCCCCGTTCTTGGAATTCTGTCGGGACTGTTCTACTCGAGAACGGCCCCTATCGTCATCGAGCGACCTCGATGGATCACCCTCGTCGCGTTGATCGTAGCTGTACTCCTAGCAGAGTTCAGCTACCGATTCCTCGAACTACCCGTGCTCGAACGGGTTCGAAAAATGTTTCCCTACGTGGAGGGCACGGCAGGAAACCGCGGAAAAAAGAGGCCACACGCATCCTAGAGGCACGCCGCTCGGAACCGCCCCTCGAAAGAATGAGAAGCGGTTTGCTCACCAAATCTCGTCGACTGGCTTGTAGACGCCGTCCTTGGCATACGGGACGTACTCGAACCCGCGCTGGAGCGGATCGTCGTACCTCACGGTGGTGTAATCGATTCCGAGCGCCGAGTAGATCGTCGCGGCGACATCCTCGTTCCGAACGTCGCGGTTCCCGCTCCACCCGAACTCGGCGACGGCCCTACCAGCCGCGTCCGTCGCGCCGATCGCGCGCCCGCCCCGCACGCCGCCGCCCGCGAACGCCACGAACTGCCGCGTGTAGTGATCGCGGCCGCCGCTCCCGGTCACCGCGCCGGTCGTGCGACCGAACTCCCCTTGCAACACCACCAGCGTCTCGTCCAGGAGCGTCTTGCCGGCCTCCTCACCAGGTTGCGCCGCCAAGTCGACGAGGAACTGCGCGAACGCCGGATCGAATTGCGCGGCCTGGCGCCGGATCCCCTGCCCCGCCGTGTAAATGTTCGTGTGGTTGTCCCACCCACCGTGCGAGACCTGCAGGAAGCGCGTGCCCTTCTTCGCCGCGAGCACGTTCCGCGCGACGATGAGGCTGTCTCCGAACCCCGTGGTGCCGTACTTCGTCCGGTCCTCCGTGGTGAACTGGAAGATCTTGGCCGCGTCCGGCGAATCCATGAGCGCCTTGGCCTGATCGTAGAAGTCGTCGTAGTCGGTCGTCGGCTTCCCGAGCGATCCCTCGGCACGCGTCTCGTCGAGGTCGTGGATGAGCTTCCAGCGGTCCTTGAACCGCGCGGCATCGGGATGAGCGAGGCTGGCGAGACCCGCCGAGTTCGGGGTGCCCACGGCAAACGGCGCGTACCGCGAAGGCAGGTAACCGGCCCCGGCCGTGCCCGCGTTCAGCGAGAGGAAACCGGGCAGGATGTCGGTGCCCTTCCGGCTCTTCTCGGATTCCAGCGAAACGACCGCGCCGATGTGAGGCGCGAGTTTCCCCAGCGCGCCCGATGGGTTCCGTGCGATTTGCGCCCACGTGGTTCCCAGGGAGTGCACCGCCGCCCACGCGAGCGCGGGCCGCACGATCGCGATCTTGCCGAGCTGCTCGGCCGTTTTCGGGAGCAGCCCTTGCGGGAACCGCACGCCCGCGAAGCTCGTGGGCGCGAAGTCGGTAGGTGTCCAGGAGCCTTCCTTGAGGTCGAACGTGTCCACGTGGCTCGGCGCGCCGCCGAGGAACACGAAGACGCAGTTCTTCGCGGTCCCACGAAGCGAAGGGGAAACGGCGGCGGCCAGCTCGGGCGGATTCAGCACCCTTCCGAACCACGACCCGGCAATCGTCGTCCCGGCCAGGCGGAACATGTGGCGCCGCGTGAAGCCCTCACCGCGGAAGAGGAAGCTCTCGTGGCCCGGACAGGCGTTGGGGCAGTCGTCTTTGGCCATGGTGTCTTCTTCCCGTCCGCTCAGTTGAACGCGAATTCGAGGCTGTTGAGGAGAGCGAAGTGGAGATCTTCCGTCCGCTGCGAGAGCGTGCCGCCCTTGAGGTGCGCCACGGCCGTCAGCCGCTCGGAGGACGTCGGCGCGCGCCCGAGCGTCGCGAGGTAGAGCGTGTCGGTGATCTCCTCGGGCTTCTGCGTCGCCTTGAGCGTGTTGGCGACCGTGGTCGTCCCGGAGTTCCGCACCCGCGAGTAGACGTTGGTGTCGTTGAGGAGCGCGAGCGCCTGGAGGATCGAGCCCTCCTCGGTGCGCGGAATGCCGTCGCGGTTTCCACGTCCGAAGACGCTCAGGAAACGGGCCAGCGAACCACCCTCGGTGGGGTCGGGGAGCGCCACGGCCTTGGTGGGGTTCGGCAACCCCTGCGCCGTCATCTGGTTGCCCGTGGTGGGCTGGTTCGTCGCGCGGGCGAGCGCGTCGAACAGCACCTCGGCCGGCAGCCGCTTGGCGTAGTGACGCGCGAAGAGCGGCGTCCACGATTCGTTCCACTTTCCCGCGGTGTAGCGGCGAGAGAGCTGATAGGCGCTCGAGCGCGCCAGCGTGCGGAGAAACCCGCGCAGGTCGTAGCGGCCGCTCTCGAAATGCCGCGCGAGCTGGTCGAGAAGCTCGGGGTGGCTCGGCTGGAGCACCCAGGGCACGGGCGGCGGATTCTGGGGATCGAGGCGGGCGAGGTCGAAGCCGTCCACGGGCTCCACGAGGCCGAGCCCGAACATCTCCCTCCACAGGAGATTGGCGGCCGCGACGGCGAACTGCCGCTGGCCGGTGAGCATCCGCGCGTACGCCTGCTGCGGCGTCTCGCCGGCGCGGGGAAGATCGCCCGTCCCGTTCGACCAGAGGAACGCCATCGGGGCCGTCGCGGGCTTCCCAGGCGGCGGCGTGCGCGGGCTCTTGTTCCCGGTGGTCGTGTTGAGCTGGTACGTTCCACCTGAGTTCTGGGTGATGTTCCACCGGATGTTGCCGCTCGCCGCGTCCACGGTCTGGGTCGCCCAGCGGACCTGCGCGAAGTAGGCGGCCATGCTCCAGAACTGCTCCCGCTTGCGCGACGCGAGGTGCAGGTTGACGGCGTCGGTGTGCCCCGCACCGTCGTGACACGAGATGCAGAGCGTGGGCACGCCGAGGAACTTCTCGGTGGAATGCGTGACGAGGTTGTCGAAGCTGTCCTGATTGGGGCCGTTCGACTGCCTCTGCCGCGCCACGTAGTTCGCCGCGGGGTTGAGCACGTTGTCGCCCATGCCCGAGAGAAGCTCGCGCACCATCTCGTCGTAGGGTTTGCCTGCCGCGATCGAGGTGCGGATCCACTCGTAGTAGGCGTTGCGGCCGGGGTAGTAGAGCGGGGCGTTCGTCGCCGTCTTGACGTTCTCCACCACGTCGCCGAACCACAGGGTCCACTTGTCGTTGAACGCCGGAGAGGCCAGCAGCTCATCGATCTTGCGGTCTCTCTTGTCGAGGCGCGGGTCGGCGAGGAAGGCCTTCACGGTGGCCGGGAGCGGGATCTCCCCCGTGAGGTCCAGGGTCACCCGGCGGAGAAACTCCTCGTCACCCGCGAGCGGGGCGGAGCGAACGCCCTCCTGGTCGAGCCGTCCGAAGATCTCCGCGTCCACGAAACCCCGGCGAGGAATGGGCGCGAGCGTGTCGCCGCGGTCGCGCACGGACCCGCCCCGCGTGAGCCTTTCGGTGCGGGCCGAAACCTCCCGGTAGATGTCCGCCGGCGAGGGTCCGAGCCCTTCGGTCTTTACCGAGCAATCGCCGGAAGCTTCCGGCACGACGAACCCGGGGAGGACCGGCGCCTCTTCGTCGGGAACCACCGGCGGCAGGGCCGCGCAGGGCAGAGCCAGGAGGACCGCGAGATACAGCGAGACCGGTTTGGCGCTGGGCATGGTTCCACCTCGTGCGGGACGCGAGGCGAATCATAGTGCCGATTTCGGGAAGCGGTCGCCGTGACCTTTCGTCACAACGTAGCCTCCCGTCCTCTTCGCCGGGCGCTTCGTCCCCGTTCGTTTGCGGAATGGACCCGGAGCCCGAAACGTTGCAGGCCGACGTTCGTATTAGGCTTGAATACACCTATATAGAGGAGGACCCCTTCAGATGCCCGGGAATCCCGGAATGACGAGGCGCACCATCATCGGCGCCGGAGCCGCAACCCTTGCGGCAGCCGGTGTCACCGACGTACTCGGCATCGGAGACGCCTTCGCGGCGGCCACCGCTGCCGGCCCCACCAACGGCATTCGATACTTCTCCCGCTTCGGCGTCACCGAGCAGATGATCCGCGAGACCCTGGGCGCGGCTCTCTCCAAGGGCGGCGACTACGCGGACGTCTTCTTCCAGCACCGCATCACGAACACCATGGCCCTCGAGGACGGCGCCGTGAACCGGGCCTCCGCCAACGTCGAGCTGGGTGTCGGCGTGCGGGTCGTCAAGGGCGACCAGCAGGGCTACGGCTTCACCGAGGACATCACGGCCGATTCCATCAAGACGGCCGCCCGCACCGCCGCGGCCATCGCCGACGGCCCCGCCCGTACCGCTCCCGCCAAGCTCAACGTCACCAAGAACATCCCCGCCCGCTACGCCGTGAAGACCTCGTGGGACAGCGTGCGCCCCGAAGCCAAGCTGCCGCTCCTTCAGCAGATGAACGAGAAGACGCTGGCTGCGGACGCCCGCATCAAGAAGGTCAACATCAACTTCATGGACCAGGCCGGAGCCGTGCTCATCGCCGACTCCACCGGCCGGATCGTCGAAGACGTCCAGCCGATGACCTCGATGGGCCTCTCTTGCGTGGCCGAGCAGAACGGCAAGCGCGAGACGAACAACTACAACGTGGCCGGCCGCAACGACATTTCGTTCTATTCCAAGGAACGGCTCGACCGCATGGTCAAGGAAGCCGTGGACCGCACGATCATCCTGTTCGAGGCCGAGCCCGCCCCCGCCGGCGAGATGCCCATCGTGATGGCGGCCGGCTCTTCCGGCATCCTTCTCCACGAGGCCATCGGCCACGGCATGGAGGCCGACTTCAACCGCAAGGGCGTCTCCATTTACTCCGACAAGATCGGCAAGCTCATCGCCAAGCCGTTCGTCAACATCGTGGACGAAGGAACCATGACGAATGCGCGTGGGGCCCTCAACGTGGACGACGAAGGCAACAACGTGGGCGTCACGAACCTCGTCGAAAAGGGCGTTCTCACCACGTACCTCCACGACAACATCTCGGCCAAGCACTACGGCGTGAAGCCCACGGGCAACGGCCGCCGCGAAAGCTACCAGCACCTCCCCATGCCCCGCATGCGGGCGACGTACATGCTCCCCGGCCCGCACAAGAAGGACGAGATCGTCGCGAGCGTCAAGCGCGGCATCTACTGCTCGAGCTTCTCGAACGGCCAGGTGCAGATCGGCGCCGGCGACTTCACGTTCTACGTGAAGAACGGCTTCCTCATCGAGGACGGCAAGCTCACCAAGCCCATCAAAGACGTCAACATCATCGGCAACGGCCCGAAGGTTCTCGAGCTCATCGACATGGTCTCCGACGACCTCGTCGTGGACGAGGGCGGATGGACCTGCGGCAAGGACGGCCAGAGCGTCCCGGTTTCGCAGGGCATCCCCACGGTGCGCGTGGCCTCCATCACGGTCGGCGGGCGCGGCCCGAAGAAGGCGTGAGGTGAGGAATGGGTAAGGAAAGCAACGTCTCGAAAGTGGAAACCCTGGAAGACATCGCCTCCCGCGCGCTCGAGATCGCGAAGAAAAAGGGCGCCTCCGATGCGGCGGCGCGCGTTTACCGCGAGCGGAACGTCGAGGTGCAGTGGCGCGACGGCAAGCTCGAGCAGATTAAGGAAGCCACCACGCGTGGCCTCAACATCCGCCTCTACGTAGACGGCAAGTACTCGGCCGTCGGCACGAGCGACCTGCGTCCCGAGGCGCTCGCGACCTTCATCGAAGACTCCATCTCCCTCACCAAGGCCCTCACCAAGGACCCGTTCCGCTCCCTCGCGGACGCCAAGCTGTACGCCGGCCGTTCGAACGCGAACCTCGAGCTCGAAGACCCGAAGTACGGCACGGTGACCCCCGAGATGCGGCGCAAGATCGTTCAGGAGCTCGAGGCCGCGGCCCGCAACGTGCCCGGCAAAGAGAAGATCCTCTCGGTCACCACGGGCTTCAACGATAGCCGTTCGGAAGTCTTCAGCATGACCACCAACGGCTTCACCGGGGGCCGGGTGGACACCACCTTCTTCGGCAGCGCTCAGGTGAGCGTGAACGACCCCGCGGGCAAAAAGCCCGAAGACTACGACTTCGCCGGCTCACGCTTCGTGGGCAGCCTCCCCGATATCGCCGGCATCGGTCGCCG
Organism: uncultured Holophagales bacterium; assembly: GCA_964643185.1. GTDB lineage: Bacteria > Acidobacteriota > Thermoanaerobaculia > UBA5066 > UBA5066 > JAEUQS01. The sequence goes on along the minus strand of CAZXSG010000003.1, from coordinate 9,981 downwards.
CGCCTCGGAGCGCACGATCGCGAAGATCGGCGCGAAGAAGCCCGAGAGCGCGACCCTTACCATGGCCGTGGACAACCGCGCCGCCGGCCGCCTCGTGGGCCAGCTCCTCGGACCCATGAGCGCCGGAGCCATTCAGCAGAAGCGCTCGTTCCTCGAGGGGAAGCTCGGCCAGAAGATCGGCAGCCCGCTCCTCGACATCGTGGACGACCCGCTCATCCCGCGCGGCTTCGGCTCGCGGCACTTCGACGGCGAGGGCATCGCGGCCAAGAAGCGCACGCTCTTCGAGGCGGGCGCGCTCAAGACCTTCTTCGTCGACACGTACTACGGCAAGAAGCTCGGCATCGAGCCCACCACAGCCGGCGCGTCGAACCTCGTCTGGAAGCTCGGCACGAAGGCCCAGAAGGATCTTCTCGGCGACATGAAGGAAGGCATCCTCGTCACGGCCTTTCTGGGCGGCAACTCCAACGGCACGACGGGCGACTTCTCGCTCGGCGTCGCCGGCTACCGGGTGCGGAACGGCGTCCTTGCCGAACCGGTCTCGGAGCTCAACATCTCCGCCAACCAGGTCGACTTCTGGAACCGGCTCGTCGCCGTCGGCAACGACCCGTACCCGTACTCAGCCATGCAGACCCCCACGCTCGTGTTCGAAGGAGTCCAGTTCGCCGGGGTGTAGTCCGTCCCACTAGTTGAACGGTAGTCCGAGGGCGCCCGCAAGGGCGCCCTTTTTCGTCCGTCTCTACACGCGCGAGTTGGAACCCGCTCTACGGCCCTGACCGCGTCCCTCTCAGCTCGTCCCGCTTGATGTCAATGACAAGGCGGTACCAGAAGGCTTGGAGGAAATGGAAGACGAACCCCTCCTTGCCGTCCAAGAACCCGAGTCTGAGAACATACCGGTACCCGAAGTAGAGGAAGGGCCGGATGAAGAGCGGAAGGTGAGCCCAGACCTGCTTCATCGCGAGGACCCTCTGGTCGGGGGTTCCGAAGAACCGGCCTTCCCCGGCGATTCGGAAGAGACCGCTCTCCTCCGCCTCTGCCTGCCGCGCGGCGTATCGGTTGTGCTTTGCGATCCAGACCGTGATGTCGTCCTCCTTACGGTTCGCTTCGATGAGATCGCCCCGCAGGATCCGAGTCTCGCCTGTGACCCGGAAGTGGTGATCGACGACGTCCCTCTCGTCGAAATGGACCGCCGTACGAAGGAACAGCTTCAGAAGGTACTTGGGGTAGTACCCGCCCCACTTGATCCATCGACCTCGGAACACCTGCCGCCGGGTCATGTAGAACCCCTGGACGCTCTCGGGGGGGATCGCGACAGCGGTCTCGATTTCTTTTCGCAGTTCGGGGGTAACGCGCTGGTCGGCGTCGAGGCCGAGAACCCAGTGCTCCTCGATCGGGAGGCTCGAGAGCGCCCACTCCCATTGCTTCGCGTGCGTTTCAAAGGAGTGAGCAAACACGTCCGCGCCGTGTGCCCTTGCGATCTCGAGCGTCCGATCGGTGCTGCCCGAGTCCACCACGAAGACGCGGAGCCCCGAGACGCTCGCGAGGCATTCCGGAAGGTTCAGCTCCTCATCGAGCGTAAGGATCACGACGGCAACGTCCACGTGCTAGCAGATTAGATCAGGCGTCGGAAGCTCGATACGGCCCGTTGGAAGCGCTCACAAAAAGCCTCCTCCGTGAAGCGGGCAGCTTGCGCCTTCTGCCCAGCGCTTCCCATGAGGTCGCACCGGGCGGAGTCGCTGAGGAGCTCCCTCAGCCCCGCAGCGAGAGCCTCCGGGTTACCCGGCGGAACGAGAAGGGCGCACCCGGAATCGCCCGCGACCTCTTCGGCGACGGTTCCGGCGCACGCCAAAAAAGGCCTCCCGTGCCTCATCGCCTCAGCGTAGACGAGGCCGAAACCTTCGCTGGTGCTTGGGAGGACGAGGGCCCGGCAGCCCGCGAGTAGGCTCTCGAGCTCGACGTCGCCCACAAAGCCCAGAATCCTGAACGCGGCCCCCGGCAGCCGCTCGGCCGCGAGGCGCTCGAGACGGGACCGGTCGTCGCCTTCGCCGGCGATTAGGAGGCGGGCCAAAGGGAATTCCGGCGCAATCCGAGCGAATGCCTCGATCGTCTCCTGGTGCCCTTTGTATCCCTCGGCCGCAGAGACCCGCCCGACCATCAGGAAGTAGGGGCCTTCCGGAACAGTAGGAGCAGTCGGCAGCACGCTCCGATCCTCCACGGCGAGATGTACGACCACGTGCGCTTGGCCAGAAAGCCACGGGTTGTGGGCGACCGCGCGTTGCCACGTGTATTGCGAGTTCGCTATGAGGAGGCTCGCTCCCTCGAGCGCGCGACGTCGGTCGCCAGAGAGCGGCCGCCAAACTTCGATTCCGTGCAGCCAGACCGCGTAGCGCACCCGGAGTGCCCTCGGCATCCAAGCCTGGATGCGGGCCGGACCGACATGGTCGAAAAAGACCGCGTCCGTTCCTTCCCGGAGCTGGCTCCAGATCGCCTTGCGGGCCATGCCCTGGTGGTCGGCCTCAAAGCTCGTGGCATTGGGCACTCCGACATCTTCCCGAGGGCCGAGGTGATAAGCCTCGAACGCACGGCCGTCCTCACCGCAGATCCCCGCGAGCGCCCGGCCCGTGAGCCGACCAACCACGGCCACGCCTCCGCCCCTCCGGTGAAGGCCGGCCGAGACGAGGAGGACCCTCGATTGGGTTCGCTCGGTACCCACGATCGCTAGTGCGCGGGGCGCCGTGCGACGGCGACCATAGACTTGGCGAGCGCGGGTACCCGGCCAACACGGTAGAAGTCGGGCTGCACGAACCCGGCACCCGTGAGCAGCGTCCCGAGCGTCTTCTCGGAAAAGAACTTGATGTGACCGTGATCCCAGAGGGGATCGAAGTGCCTGTCGGCACGCCCTAGGAGAGCGATCGCGAGGTTCTTCGCGTAGCCGTGGAAGGGAGTCGTCACGATCGCGACGCCGCCGGGCGCGAGGGCGCGGAACACTCGCTGCGCGAAGAGCTTGGGGTCGTAGAGATGCTCGACCACCTCGACGCTGACGATCGCCGGGAAGGAGCCGAACCTCCCCGCCAGATCTTCGTAAGCCGTCGCAACCTCGAAACGCCCGCCCGGAAGGACCTTCTTGGCGCACTCGACTCCCGACTCCGAGGCCTCGACCCCAACGACGTCGTACCCGAGCTCGTGCAGGCGGCGCGCCGTGTGTCCATTTCCACAGCCCACTTCAAGCACTGGGCCGGGAGCAGGAACTAGAGCCATCAGTCTTTCCGAAACGATACGGAAAATCGCCGAGTCGTCCCACAGGAGAGCCGTTCCCGAGTACTCGTACTCTTTCGCCGCCACGCGTTACATGCTAACCAACAAAAACACGGGTCGGTCTACTTCGCCTTTTCCTTCGGCACGAATTTCAGGGAAGCCGAGTTCATGCAGTACCGAAGGCCGGTGGGCTTCGGCCCGTCCGTGAAAACGTGGCCGAGGTGGGCGTCGCAGCGCCGGCAGAGGACTTCGGTTCTCTTCATGAAGAAGGTGTTGTCGGACTCCTCCTTCACCACGCTGGGCGCAAGGGGCTGCCAATAGCTCGGCCACCCCGTCCCCGAGTCGAACTTGGTGTCCGACGAGAAAAGCGGCAGGTCGCAGCACACGCACGTGTAGGTGCCCGGTGCGTGGTTGTCCCAATATTCACCCGAGAAGGCCCGTTCGGTCCCCTTCTTTCGGGTCACCTTGAACTGCTCGGCCGTGAGCTGCTTCTTCCACTCGTCGTCGGTTTTCGTGACGTGACCGATGGGATTGGGGATGGCAATGCTGGGCGTGCCCGGCGTGCTGGACATGGGACCTCCCTTTGGTTTCGTCGGAGTCGCTGGGCGGGTCTCCGCGCGGGACGCACCCGGGCCTAAGGCCAAAGTGGCCACGGAGGCCCCGAGAAGTGCGCTGAAATAACGACGCGAGGTGCGGCTGGTCATGGTTGAAGATATCGCCAATGGACCTCCGTTCATTCCCGTTCCTGCCCGTGAACGATCATCAAATGATCGCCTTCAAAGCTGGCCTTGCGGCGATCGGCGTCATCGTTCTCACCCTCAGGGCGATTCCGAAGCTCGCGGCGCGGCCTCGGGCCCTTCGCGCTCTCGACGGCGCGCTGGCCCTCCTGGGCATCCTGGGGTTCGCGGCGTTCTTCAATCTCTTCAAGCTCCACTTCGGGGGCGTCTTCGTGCACGGCTGGGACCTCTGGCACTACGCCGTAGGTGCCAAGTATCTGCCCGAGCTGGGCTACACCCATCTCTACGAGTGCTCCGCCGTGGCGGACCTCGAGGATGGCTATTTTCGACCCGGCCAGCTGCGGAAGATCCGCGACCTGCATGACAACCGCCTTCGCTGGGAGCGGGCCCAGGACCTTCCCGCGGCCGAGTGTAAGGCCCGATTCACGCCCGACCGGTGGAGGGATTTCACGTTCGACACCTCTTGGTACCGGTATCGAAACGGGCCCGAACGCTGGGCGGAGATGCAGGGCGACCACGGCTTCAACGGCACCCCGGTGTGGGCAATTCTGGGTCGTTTCGTCACCGCGAGGCCGATGACCGATGGGGGGGCCCTGCGGCTCGCGATGATCGACCCCCTTCCCCTCCTCGGCATGTGGATCGCCATCGCACGCGCCTTCGGGTGGCGCCACACCTGCCTCGCGCTCCTCACCTGGGTGACCAACTTCCCCGCCCGATATTTCTGGACCGGCGGGTCGCTCCTCCGGATGGACTGGCTCGCGGCTGCGGGCTTCGGTCTGGCCTGGCTCAAGCGTGGGCGCTACGCCTCTGGAGGTGCGGCGCTGATGGCCTCCGCGCTTCTCCGGATCTTTCCAGGCACCCTGCTGCTCGCGCTCTTTGCGCTCGTCGGACTGAGGCTCGCAGCTGCTCGGTCGCTCTCGCTAACACCTGCGGAACGTCGCACTCTTCTTGGGGCGGCCGGCGCGTTCCTCGTTCTCGTGCCGCTCTCGGTCGTCGTGTGCGGCCGGGGCCCGAGGATCTACCTCGAGTTCGCCCGCAACAGCGCGAAGCACGTCGACACGCCGCTCACGAATCATGTCGGCCTCAAAACGCTCGTGGCGTATGGCGAGGCCACGCGAGCCGCGACGCTGAAAGAGCCATTCGCGGAGGAGCCCTTCGCCCGTTGGAAGAGCGCTCAGCGCGAGGCGAAGCGGACGCGCAGGCCAGTCTTCTTCGGGATCGCGCTCTTGTTCTGCGCGGCGGTCGGCATGCCGCTCGCTACGCTCCGAAAGCGACCGGAGATCGAGCGGCTCTGGGTTTCCGCGGCGCTCGGCGTCCTTCTCATCCCGGTGCTCTTCGAGCTCACGAGCTACTACTTCGCGATCCTGCCGCTCGCCGGGCTCCTCTGGCTCATTTCACCTTGGGCGGGCATCGCGGGCGTCGTGTGGTCGCTCCTGACCTGCGCGGCCTACTGGCGCTCCGGCTGGGACGACGACCAGCATGCTTTCGTCTCCGCGGTGACCCTTGCCCTCGTCCTCGTCGTGTCGTTCGCGATCCGAAGGGCCAGTGCCAAAGGCATCGAGGCCCCGGCATGAGCAAGTTTCCGCTGGAGGCACCAGCTCGCGAGGCCGCCCGAGCCCTACGCGAAGCCTCGGCGCTCGTGATCGCGGCGGGCGCGGGCATGGGCGTCGATTCGGGTCTTCCGGATTTCCGCGGAGACGAGGGCTTCTGGAATGCCTACCCGGCGTTCAAGCACCTCGGCCTCCGTTTCGTGGAGCTCGCAAACCCGCGCTGGTTCCGAAACGACCCGACGCTCGCCTGGGGCTTTTACGGGCACCGGCTCGACCTCTACCGAAAGACCGCGCCCCACGCGGGCTTCGCGATCCTCTCGCGCTGGGCAGCCTCACTGCCGCACGGAGCATTCGTGTTCACCTCCAACGTGGACGGGCACTTTCAGAAGGCCGGGTTCGCGGACGATCGCATCGTGGAATGCCACGGCTCCTTCGCTCTCGTCCAATGCCGTGACGGCTGCGGCGCGCCGCCCACGAGCGCGAGCAGCCTCTCCGTCGAGGTCGATCTGACGACGTTCCGTGCACGTGAGCCGCTCCCGCGCTGCCCGGGTTGCGGTGCGGTCTCGCGGCCCAACATCCTCATGTTCGGTGACTTCGGCTGGGACGGACGGCGCACCGAGGAGCAGGAAGAGCGGCTCGACAACTGGCTCGCTGGAATCGACGGCCCGATCGTGATCGTCGAGCTGGGAGCCGGACTCGCAGTTCCCAGCGTGCGGTTCTTCTCGGAGCGTCTCGCGGCGAGCCGAGATGCGACCCTCATCCGCATCAACCCTCGCGACGCGCACGAGGGCGGCCAAGCCGTGACACGGTTCATACCCTTTCTCGGCGGCGCTCTCGAAGTCCTTCGTTGGCTGGACGCAAGCCTAGAAGGGAACCAACCGAGATCAGGGCGCGACTCCCGGACTTGAAGTCACATCCAACGGTGCAACGTGTTCGCTCCTCGATGAGGTCCGCGAGCGCCGTACCCATCGGTCCCTCAGCAGGATGGACGGCCGCTCAACCGCTCGGAAGAGGACTTCGCCCGCTGCTGCCGCAACGAGACTCATGACGAGGAAGTTGCCCCATCCTCCGAGAACCTTCTCGTCCAGAACCTTTCTCGCGACGTGGATCGCAAGGGCGTGAGTGAGGTAGATGCTGTACGAACGAAGCGCCACCCAGGACAAGAAAGCCTTGATCGCCCGTCCGCGCAAGAGCGGCGCAGCTACATCGGCCGCAAGTACAGCAATCGCCAGGGCGAACGAGAGGACAAAAAGACCAATCGAGTACCTGAGCGGCGAAAGCACACGCGGGAAGGCCACCAGACAGACCCCAGCGAACAGGAGGCTGGGAATCGCGGGCAGGATCTTCTTGATCTGCCGCGCCTCCATTCTCGACCTCACCCATGCGGCGAGGACCCCAAGCAGGATGCCGTCAAACCGAAGGTGCGTCGCCGTTACTAGATAGCCGGTCTCCGCGATACCCGTTGGGTTTGAAGCCGCGCGGAAGAGCATGGGAAGGAGAACCAAGCCGACGCAGAGGAGCAACCCGGCTCCCCGCAACCGCAAGAGCACCGCGCCCAACATCGGAAACACCAAATAGAAGTGCTCCTCGATGCAAAGCGACCAACTCACGAGAAAGAAGGGCATCGGATCGCGGAAATTCTGAAGAAAGACCAGGTAGGTGAGGTCGAAGGCCTGTCCACGGGTCGCCCGCACGGCGAAATACGAGAGCGCGAGCGCGACGAAGTAGGGCGGAACAGTGCGGAGCAGCCGTCGAGCCATGAAGCGAGGAACTTGCACATCGCCGAAGGCCTTGGCTTCACGAAAGAACAGGCCGCCGATCAGGAACCCGCTCAGTGCGAAAAAGAGCTCCACTCCATACGCACCGAACTTCGTCCAGCTCATAGCCCGAGCCGTCGTGAAGGGGATCATTTGTACTGCGTGATACACAAAGACCAGAAGAATTGCCGTCGCTCTCAACAGATCTAGATTGAACAACCGACCTTCCGTCGATTCGGCGACGGCCTCTTCGCGTCGACCATCCACTGGTGTGTTAGGCATCGGGGTGTTCCTCATCCGACAGAATGCGGTCCGATTCGAGGTGGAGGGCCGCCATCTCCACCATCTTCATTCGCATTCAGAAGCGGAGGCGGCGGCGGCGCGGACGCCTCGGTGCTCGGGGCGCTGGCCACGAAGGGCACCGCGCCTGCCGCCCCTCCCGGACCAGTCACCGGCGCCGGACGCCACCGTGGAATCTCCTTCCAGCCACCGCCCTCGCTGAACGCCCGGAAGCCCCAGCCGAGCCACTTCACGAGGCTCGTCGCGAGCCAGAGCGCCCACGCGAGCATCAGGCCCTTGTAGACCCACAGCGGCACGCTCAACGTCCACGCCGCCGGAAGCTCGCCCGCGATGCGGTCCACGTACCAGCGGAGCAGCGTGTCGTTCGAGCCGTTGCCCGTGATCTGCATGTCGGGCCGCAGCAGCAGACCCTGATGCACGGTGGCGTAGAGCCCTACGAGGAAAACGAGCGTCCACCCCACCAGAAACACCTGCACGAAGTTGTGCGCCACGGGCTTCTCGAGGCCGCCCCGCTCCCGCGCCGCGAACACGAAGAACCAGGCGGCGACGATGAGCCCGAAGACCAGCGGAATCTGCGAGAGGCCGAGCGCGAGGAGCACCCACTGCCAGCTCTTCAGCGGTGAGAGCGGAATGCGCCCTGCCAGGAACGCCGCGAGCAGGATGACGAGAAGCTCACCCCAGAAGAGCACGCTCGGTCCCCAGCGCGGGCCGCCCGCGAAGAGCACCCAGCGCCCCTCGGGCACGTGCATCACCGTGAACACGTTCACGGCCCCGGGGCTCAGCTTCACGCGCGGCTGCCGGTACATCGCCGTGATGCCCTGCTTCATCTGCCAGATCACCACGACCTGACTCCGCCCCGGATCGATGGTGAGCGTCAGCGTGTCGCCGTCGGGCCGCACGGCCTTCTTCGTACCGTCCACGGTGAGGGTCTGGATCTCGGCCCCCTTTGGCAGCGTGATCGCGAGCGGGCCCGACCGGCTCGCGCGCGCCGAGATGGTGAGCGTGGCATCCGAAAGCCGCTTTCCAGGCCGGGCGTCGAGCGTCACGCCGTCGAGCGTGAGCGTTTCGCCCGGCACGCCCACGGGCTTCCGGAAGACGAGCGACACCTCCTCGCCCGGCCAGGGACGGAACTCCGCGAGAAGAAGGCCACCCTCCTGCCGCTTCACCGGAGCGATGCCCTTCGCGGCCACCTGCCAGAGCGGGCTCGACTTCACGATCCACACTTCCGACCAGGCCTTGCCCTCGGGCGCGCGAAGAGTGACCTCTTGCCCCTCCACCGGCGGCAGCGTCGACGACCAGCGCGCCTGCTCCTGATCGCGGCCCATCGAGACGATCACCTCGCCGTCCTTCACCTCCTGCGTGCCCGTGGCGAGCATGCCCTTCAGCATCGGCACCTTGAGCACCGCGGGAGCGCCCGCGGGCGTCACGCGGTTGATCACGGTTTCGACGCGCCACGTGACGCCGATGTCGATGGTGCGCACCACCTCGAACCAGGGCTCGTACACGGCCTCGGCCGCGTCCAGCCCGGACGCGCCGGACTTCAGAACGCGGCTGAGCTGCACCGAGGAATCGCACGTGCCGTCCTCGCGAATGCCGTCGACCTGCCAGCCGGGCGCAAACGCCCGCGCGCGCTTCGGCGTGGCCGAGAACTCCAGAGCGACGGAGTCCCGCGAGGGGAGCGGACCCGACAGCGACACGCGGTGCACGCCCATGGGAATGCGCAGGTGAAGGAAGCCGTCGGAGAAGCGCACGAGGCCGAACGAGGGCTTGCCGTCGAGCAGCACGTTTCGCGGCACCCACGTGGCCGCGGGACCGGGCAGCGGCCAGGAACCCGCGGCGCCCGCATGCACCTCGGCGTCGATCACGAGGGTGCCGTCTTTCACGGTGAGTGCGAGATCCGGTGTCGTCACGCAGCCCTCGCCGCACGGCGGCGTGCGCAGCAGCCGCGTGCGGAGATCGTCGAGAAGCTCCCGGCCGGGCAGCTCCTGAGCCTCCGCTCGGCCCGCGCCGAGAAGGGCTAGCGCGAAGAGCGCGATCGCGGGGGCCGCCGCCGCCTGCACCGGAGCCTTCGGCAGCGCGAGCCCGGGACGCGCCTTCGAAACGAGGCTCAGCGCGAGAAGCGTGATGAGCACGACGCGGAGGAACGAGAGCACGAGGTTCACGAACGGCGAGAGCAGCAGGAGCCGCACCTTCTGCTCCTTCGACACCGGACCCGACCACTCGAGCGAAACGCCTCCGCGCTGCCACTGCGGAATGCCCTTGCCCGTTTGCACGAGCGCGTTGGAGTCCACCTCGTAGCGGTAGAGGTTGGGCGCCGAATCGCCGCCGGACTTTGTGATGACCTGCGTCGACTGGAGCACGTTCAGGTTCGCTTCCGGAGGCGGT
>CAZXSG010000002.1:0-21102 GCA_964643185.1 uncultured Holophagales bacterium | reverse complement strand
CCAGCGGGCCGTAGTTGGCGAGTCGCGGGGGGGAGAGAACGAGGAGACCGAACGCCCCCGCCACGATCGGGAACGGGTACGTCACGAGGAAGTAGCGCGGCTGCGGGTAGTTGAAATTGGCCGCATAGAACGCCAGGTTGGCGAGCGCGACGAGCCCCAGGAGCGAGAGCGCCGCGGCGGCGCGGAAATCCCGCGAGACCTGTGGCTCCCGCTCCGGGCGATCTGCCCGAAAGACCCACATGATGGCGCCCGCGGCCCCGACGACGAGGAGCACCCAGAGGCCCATGCGCGGAACGACGTACGCCTCGAACAGGACCCTGCGCAGATAGCCGCCGAAGATCTCCTCGAGCGTGCGCCATTTGTTGTTGCCCGCGAACGCCGTGAGCGGCAGCTTCAGGACGACGAGCTTCACGAAGAGGTACGTCGAGAACACCAGCCCGCTCACGAAGAGAGGCCCGACGTGTTTCACGATGAGCGCCCGGAGACCCTCTCCCCGTTTCAGCCCGAGGAGCACGAGGATCCCCGCGAACACCGTGAACGCCCCGAACGTCGCGACGCCCGAAAGCCGCGTGAGGAGGAGCAGCGAGAGCCAGACGGTCGCCGCGCGCGTCTTTCCGCGCAGCGTCGCGAGCGCCGCGGCCGCCATGAACGCGGTATTGGGCATCTCGGAGAGGTAGTCCGCCGCCTGGCTGATGAACATGGGGTGAAAGAAGAGGAGGAGCGCCGCGACGACGCCGGTCGCCCGCGCCGCCTTGGCCCCGAGGACGCCGCCGGCATGCTCGCCGAGCTCGAACACCTTCGTGAGGAGGAGGGCCGAGAGCACCCACGTGGCGAGGTGGGGAAGCGCGTTCGTCACGCCGAAGACGCGGTAGAGAAGGCCGACGACCCACGCGAACAGGATGGGATGCCCGGGATCGCCCTTGAGCATGAAGGGCTTCCAGGGGTGCTGCGCGAACTCCAGGGTCGCGGGAGAGAGGTGCCCGAGCGCATCCCCGTCGAAGCCGTCCACCACGGCATCGCGGAGGGTCACGGCGAGGAGCGCGAACGCGAAGCCGAAGACGATCCAGGGAAGCCGCTTCGAGCTCTCCGGCGCCGGCATCGCCTCCGACACCGGCAGCCTGGGTTCAAACGGCTCCGGCGGGGCCGGGCTCTCCCGATGCGCGTTCTTCTTCCCCACCTTCAAAGCGCGCGGATGATCGCACCCTTCTGCGACGCACTCACTGGTTCACGGCCACGCCCTTGGACCGGTCTTCGGAAACCACGTCGGCGGTCACCACGAGCGGCCCGTCGCCGAATCCCTGCCCTTCGATGAACGGCACGAGGATGAGGCGGTAGCCCGTGTTCGGAAGCACGGGCGGCTTCACGGGAACGAACACCCGAACCGTCTGGCCCGCAAGGAGGGACCGGGGCAGCCGCCCGCGGTTGCCGTCGTCCCAGACGATCGAGGACCAGTCGCCTCCACGGTGATCGGGATCGGCCCAGTGATAGCCGATGCTCACGCCCGTGGCACCGGCGGCCGCCAGCGTCTTCTCGCCGGCGTTCGTCACCGAGACGGGAACGAGCGTCACGATCCCCGCGGCCAGGCGCACGGGCTGCTCGAGCGGGCCCCATTCGATCTTCACGGCCTTGACGTCGGACTCGAACGCCGGCTTCTCCCCCGAGGCGCTCACGGGGAGCGAAACGAGCGAGACGGGCTTCTCGAGCCGCGTCGTCTCGAGGATGGGATCCGTGCTCCAGGCCGCCGCGGCCCCCGAACCGAGGATGGCCTTGCCGAGGCCCCCGGAACGTCCCCGCGTGAGCGGTCCGATGTTCTTCAGCCACCAGTACGACCGCCGCTCGGTGAGCCCCTGATACCGCGGCGGCGCGCTGAGCCAGAACGAGAGATCGAAGATCGCGCGCTCGGGCAGCTCGTCGACGACGAGGACGACGGACTCCTCTGTCCCGATCGCGCGCTCGACGTCGCGGGCGAACCGCTTGGCCGCCAGGTCGTTGCCGTGCCGCACATGGAACACGTACCACCCCGAGTTGAGAACGGCGAGCGCGAGCGCGAGCGCGGCCGCGCCGGAGGTGAACCGGCGAGCGCGAAGCGCGTACAGCGCGAGAGCGGCGAGGCCCGCGAACAGAACGAAAAGGACGAAGCCGGGCAATCCGAGCGCGGAGACGACCTGGAGCGTTTCGCGCGCGGGCGAATCGGAGGGATCGTTCCAGGTGAGCGCGAACGGGGGCCAGAAGAGAAGGAGCCCGAGGAAAAGCGCGAGCCCCGAAACGCACCAGACCGCGGCCGCCTTCGAGCGCCGGAAGCCCTCGTCGGCAAAGGCCACGAGCGCCATGGGGAGGAGCACGAAGAGATAGCGCTCGTGGAAGCGCGGCACGGGGTCGTTCACGAGGATGTGCTGTGTGACCATGAGGAGCGAAACACCGGTCGCGAAGACGAAGAGCAGCGCGAACGCGCGCCGCGGGCCGCTCTCCTTGCCGCTCCGCGCGAGGCTCGCGAGGAACGCGCCGAACGGGGCGGCACCCACGGCGAGAACGAGCGTCGCGAGGAGGCCCAGGAAGATGAGGAGCGCCCGCTCGGGCGGCGGCGGCGCGAGCGAGACGTGGTTCTGGTACGTCGTGCTCATGAGAATCGTCTTCAGCCCGCCGCGAAAGCCGTCGGGACGCAGGAACACGCGCACAGGGACCACCCAGGCGAGAAACAGGAAGACGACCGAAGCCTGCCTCACGACGTCGAGAAGAAGCCCCTTGCGGGACCCTTCGACGAACCGCCAGACGCAGAGCACGGCGGAGGCCGCGACGTAGCCCAGGAACAGCGAGAAGACGTGCGGCTTGGCGAAATAGCAGAGGCCCACGGCGAGCGCCGCCAGCACGACGCTGCCCTTTCCCGCGAGCACGCGGAAGAGCATCCAGAACGCGAGGACGAACGTCGGGAAATACGCGTTCTCGGCCATGATCGTGGCCGAGTAGGACGCTCCAGGGAGGAGCGCCGCGAGCGCGGCGACCACGATCGCCCGCTCCTCGTCGACGAACTCGCGGGCGAGGCCGTAGGCGACGAAGACGATGCTCGAAACGAGGAGCGCGTTCAGCACGCGCGCGAGGTCGTACGCGAGGAAGAGGTCGTTCACGTAGAGAACGCCCGACACGAGGATCGGGTAGAGCGCCGAGGGAAAGTCCCAGGCGTGCCCCATGAACCGGAGCGAGCCGTCGGTGTGAAACGAGCCGGCCATGTGCCAGTAGGTCAGCTCGTCGCCGTAGATGCGGGGCTGCCGGATGAGGAGCCCGAAGATGGCCCTGAGGAGCGTGGATCCCGCGAAGAGCGCGAGGAGGATCTTCCAGGGCCCTTTCATTCAGCCTTTCCTCGAGAGACCGAGCAGCGAGAGAAGGAACGAGGCGAAGAGACCCTGCGCGCCGAGCGCGAGGAACAGGACTCCGGGAATCATGAGCCGCATCGTCTCGGTCACCGGCAGGTCGAGGAATCCGCCCGCGCGCCAGCGGAGGAGCACCGAGAGCACGAAACCGAGACCCAGGAGCGCCGCGAGGAAGCTCACGAGGAGCCCCGTCTCGAGCGAGATCACGCGGTAGAGGCGCGTGAGCTTGGGGTCCTCGGGCAGGAGCCCCTCGGTGATCGCGAAGGTCTTGGCCAGGATCGAAAAGAGGATGGCCTGCACGCCCACGAGCACGAGGCCCGCGCCGCCCAGCATCGTGTGGATGTCGAACCGCACCCCGAGGACGACCTGCGGCTGAAAGAACACCCACGCCATGAGCGCCGCGCCGACGAGCGCGAGGAGGAGGCCCGGCAGCAGGAAGAGCCAGCGCGGCGAATAGAGGAGCAGGAAGCGGAGGTGCCGCCAGCCGTCGCGCCAGGTTCTGAGGTGCGGCGGACGCGAGCGGCCGTCCTTGCGGAGCGTCACCGGAATCTCCGACATCGAGAGCCCGAAGAGCGCGGCCTTCACGACCATCTCGCTCGCGAACTCCATTCCCGTGGTGCGCAGGCCCATGCGGGGCACCGCGTCGCGCCGGAAACCGCGCAGCCCGCAGTGGAAATCCGACACGGGAATGCGGAAGAACAAGCGTCCGAGCCCGGTGAGCACGGGGTTCCCGAGATACCGGTGGAGGACGGGCATCGCGCCCTTCTCGATGCGGCCCCGGAACCGCGAGCCCATGACCAGGTCATGGCCCTTTTCGAGCTCGGCAACGAAGGCCGGCACAGCAGAGAAGTCGTAGCTGAGGTCGGCGTCGCCCATCACGACATACGTCCCGCGGGCCGCCGCGATGCCGCCCATGAGCGCGGCGCCGTAGCCCTTCTCGGGAACGGGCACGACGCGCGCGCCGGCCGCCGCGGCCAGCTCCCGGGATCCGTCGGTCGAGCCGTTGTCGGCCACGATGACCTCACCGGGAAGCCCTGCGAGACCCGCGAGCGCCTCGCGCACACACGCGGCGACCGTCTCGGCCTCGTCGAGGCAGGGCATCACCACGGAGACGAGCGGGGCATCGGAAGCGGCCACGACCGATTGTCACATTGCCACCGAATCGCCCGCGGGCGCGTACCATCCCGGGTTCGTGACGATCGAGCGTCCTTCGAAACGGGCCGCGAGTCTGCTCTTCCTCGCGCTCCTCGTTGCCTATCTGGCGAATCTCCGGAGCATCGGGTCCGGGGACACGATTCCGGCAACGCTCGTCCCGATGTCGCTCCTCTCCCACGGCGACGTCGTGCTCGACCAGTACGATTTCGGCCCGAAGGATGGTCCCCTCCCCTACTACGTGAAGCGCACGAAGAACGGGAAGAACGTCACGTCTCTCTACCCCGTCCTCACGCCGCTCCTCGCGACACCGTTCTACCTTCCGGCGAAAGCCCTCGTGCCCGAGGCCGCGAAGGGTGCCCCGACGCGGGCCGTGGAGCTCCTCGCGCCGTTCGGCAAGCTCGCGGCCGCCGTGTTCGCGGCGCTCTCGGCGGTGCTCCTCCTCTTCGCGCTCGGGGCGTTCCTCTCTCCGGGACGGAGCCTCTTCCTCGCGTTCGCGTACGGTCTCGGCACCAGCACGTTCTCGGTGAGCAGCCAGGCGTTGTGGTCGCACGCCGTCTCGCAGCTCCTCCTCGCGGGCCTCCTCCTCATCGGAACGCGAACGCTCACGCCGGCCCGGCTCGCGGCCGCCGGTCTCCTCGCGGCCCTCATGCTCCCCAACCGCCCTCCGGACCTCCTCCTCGTCGTCCCGATCGCCGTGTTCTTCGTCGTGTCGGCGGGGCGCCGCGGCGCCGAAGGACGCCGCGCTCACTACCGCCGCGCCGCCTGGTTCCTGGGCCCGGCGATTCTCGTTTCGGTGCTCGGCATCGCGGCCAACCTCGCCCTCCACGGGAACCTCCTCGGCGGCTACGGAAAGTTCGGAGCGCTGTTCCAGTTCGGCCCCAAGACCGTGCTCCCCAACCTCGCCGCGCTCCTCGTCTCGCCCGTGAAGGGGCTCTTCGTGTTCTCCCCGTTCCTCCTCGCGGCTCTGGTGACGATCGTGCGGCTCCGGAAGAGCTCACCTCCGCTGCTCCTGGCCTGCGCCGCGTCGTTCGTCCTCCACACGGGAATGCTCGCGACCTGGAACCTCTGGCACGGCGGCTGGACGTACGGGCCGCGGCTCCTCGCGGGGGCGCTCCCGGCGCTCACGCTCCTCGCGGCTCCGTTCGTCGCGACGCTGTCCACGGGCGCGCTCCGTCTGTTCGGAATTCCGGTCGCGCTCTCGATGCTGTTCCATGCCGCAGGTGCCTATTGCGCGCCGCGCGGCAGCTCGGGGCTCGCGCCGCGCTACTGGTCGAGCTTCCCGCCGGCCGAAGAGCTGCGCGCCGGGCTCGCCGCGCCGTCGTTCCTGCCTCTTCTCGCGCCCGCTTCGGGTCCACAGCCTCCCTGGGGAGACGGCAAGGCCTCGTTCCCCGGCCCGGCTGCGCGCGCCGTCGGACACGCCGGCGAGCCGCAGCGCTTCGCGCTCCTCGTGCGAAACGAATCCACCGCGCCGTGGTGGGGCGTCAACGGCTCGAGCGGCCAGGGTCTCTCGTTCCTCCGCGTCGAGGTGAAGGACGCCGGGGGCGGTCCCGTGGGCGGCCTCGTCTACTGGCCGCTTCCGTATCGCATCGACCCCGGGGAAACGTGCCGGCTGACGCCCTACGCGATCCTGCCGCCGGGACCGGGGCTCTACGAAGGCCTGGTCACGCTCCAGGGTCCGGGCTTCGCCGACTCGCCGGCCTCGTCCACGCGGTTCGAGGTCGAGGTGCTGCCGTGGGATCGCTGACACGAGGATGAGCCCTCGTTCCCGGATGATCCTCTGGAAGCTCCTCACGCCCGTGATCACGCTCGCCGTCTGTTTCGCGCTCCTCGAGGCGGGTGCCCGCGTCCTGCTCCCACCCGCCGGCGGCCTCCGCGAGGCCGAGGCCGACCCCGAGCCCATCCGCTACGACCCCCTCCTCCCACGCGACTCCACCGTGAGCGGGCTCTTCGGCAGAGGCGACTCCGGACGCATCTACCCGCGGCCCGGAAAATCGATGGTGAATACCGGGGGCTTCGAACGCGACGTCCTCGTGCGCACGAACTCGCTGGGCCTCCGCGGCGGCGAGCCCCCGCCCCGCACACCCGGTGAAACCCGGATCCTGTTCCTCGGAGACTCCATCGTCTTCTCCGACTACGTGAGCGAGGAGCATTCCCTTCCCGCCAAGCTGGACACGGCTCTCTCCGCAGGCGGTCGAAACGTCACCGTCTTCAATGGCGGCGTTCCGGGCGCGAGCCTCTCGGACACCATCTCGCGCTACTTCGGGCTGCGCGAGGCGCTCGATCACGACGTCGTCCTGCTCGGTCTCTATCTCAACGATGCCCAGGACTCCCGGCGCACCCGCATCCTGAGAACGTGGCCCACGGTTCCCTGGAGCCGCTTCCTCTCCTTCGCGAGCGAGACGATCGGTCTCCGCCGGGCACGGCGTCAACTGGTCGCTCTGGGCGCCGACCCGAATTCCGACGAGGTGCGCGCCGAGATCGGCTGGCAGGGACCCGCCCCCGAACCCACGGTCGAGCTCTGCCGGTCACAAGCAGACGTGGACGCCTGGGTGGCCTGGGCGGCGGCAGACTTCGGTCAGGGCTTCACGCGCTCGGCGTGGGCCCGGCTCGAGGCCTCCCTCCAGCTGCTCGAGGAGGCCGTCCGCGGGGACGGACGACGGTTCGCGATCGTGCTCTTCCCCGTGAGGTTCCAGGCCACCTCGCCCTACGACGAGCGGCGCCCCCAGGAGGCGTTCGCGGAAGTCTGCGGAAAGCTCGGGGTGCCCTGCATGGATCCGCTCCCGTTGCTCCGCGCCGAGTGGCCACGAAGCAAGAAGCCGCTCCTCTTCGATCTGTGCCACTACACCGTCGAGGGGCACGACCTGCTCGCGCCCGCGCTCGCCGCGTGGCTCACGGAATCGGGCGTCGTGAAGTAGCCCGGCGGGCTACGTGGTGAGCGTCTTGTCGCTGCGCGTCTCGCGCAGCTCTTCGTGGTAGTCCTCGTCGACGTTCACGGCCCAGAGGTCGTGCGAGGCGCCGTAGAGGTTTCGCACCGCGTACATCGCCGTCAGCATCGAGTGGTCCTGGTTGTTGTACTTGTGCATGCCGTTGCGGCCCACGAGCTGAAGGTTGGGAAGCTCCTTCGAAAGGAACGTCCGCAGCTCGTCCACGGCCTCGCCGTAGCCCGGGTCGTACATCGGGTAGGTCTTCTTCATGCGCACCACCGCGCCGTCCACGAGCGGCGTGCCGCGCGGCACGAGGCCCGTCTCGAAGATCTCCTTCTTCCCCAGCTCGAGGAGCTCGGCATCGGTCTTCAGCCAAAGCGGGTCCGAATCGAAACAGAAGTACTCGAGGCCCAGGCATGTGATGCCGGGCTCGGGGACCATCTCCTTCGACCAATTGTTGAAGTTCTGGATGCGCCCGACGTGCACCTCGGGACTGTGGATGTAGACCCAGTTGTCGGTGAAGAAGCCTTCACCCTTCAGCATGAGGGCCACGCAGATGAAATCGCGGTACCGGAGGCGCCGCGCCGCGGCCAGCACGTTCGGAGGCGGCGGCGGATCGAGCGCCTCGATGAGCTCCTTCATGGGCATCGTCGAGAGGTACGCGTCTCCGGTGAAGAGCTGGGACTTCCCGGCCTTGACGGCCTCGATGGCGGTCACGCCTTCGCCCTTCTTCCAGTGGATCTTCCGAGCGGAAGTCTCCATGTGAACGCTGTTGCCGGCCTCGACGAGGTTGGCGTGGAACGTCTCCCACATCTGGCCCGGCCCGAGGCGCGGGTAGTCGAACTCGTCGATGAGCGTCTTGATGGACTTGTCCTTGACGAACGAGTTGTAGACGGCGCGGAAGAGCGACAGCCCGCGGATGCGCTGGGCGGCCCACTCGGCCTGGATCTCCGTGCACGGAACGCCCCAGACCTTCTCGGTGTAGGTCTTGAAGAAGATCTGGAAGAGCCGCTTGCCGAACCGGTTCGAGACCCAGGTCTCGAGATCCTCCTCGGGAGACTTCGGAGAGATTCGCGCCGCGAGATAGGAGAAGAAGATCCGGATGCTCTCGATCGGGCCGAGACCGAAGAACGCCTGGAAGGGCTTGAGCGGATACGCGAAGAACTTCCGGTTGTAGAGGATGCGCGACTGGCGCGGAACGCGGATGAAGTCCTTCGTGAGGACCTCGTGCCAGAGCGCGTCGACCTCTTTCACCTTCGTGAAGAAGCGGTGGCCGCCGATGTCGAACCGGTAGCCGTTGTGCTTGGCCGTCCGCGCGATGCCGCCCACCACGGTGTCGCCCTCGAGCACCGTGCTCGTGCCGCCGTGCCGCATGTTCTCCCAGGCTGCCGTGAGACCCGCGGGGCCCGCGCCAATGATCACGAGATGCTTCGGGGCTGGTTGGACGGGCGCTGAGGGCGTGCTCATCGAGACGGCGGTACGGTAGCAGACACTCACCTCGGTCTTCCGCAGGGACCGCGGGTATTCTCGGTCCGCTTGACGACGACCCCGGAAGAGGCCCGCGGCCCCCGCATCGCGCTCGCCGGAACGCTGGACCTGCCGTGCCCGGCCACTCTCCTCTCGGCCCGGATCCACGAGCGGGAGCTCACCGCGCGCCTCCCGGATGCGATCTTCACGCGCTGGGCCGGATCGTCCCCGGATCTGCCGCATCCGCTCGTGGCGCCCGCGCCTCCCCGGGCTCTCGCGGAGCTCACGGCGGAGCTCGCCGACCTCGTGATCGTCCTCGGCGGATGGCCGGGCCGGGCGCTCCTCACGGCCGGAGACCACAGCACCGCTCTCGCCACGGCCGGACCGCTCGGCCACGAGGACGAGGAGGCGCTCCTCGAGTGCTTCGAGCGCGCTGTCTCGCTCTCCGTTCGGGATGCGGTGAGCGCCGCGCGGATCTCGGCTCTCGGGCCCCTCGACCGCATCCCGATCGTGCCGGAGCCGGCCCTCCTCGCGAGCCGTGTCTTCCCCGTCGAGGTGCTCGAGCGGCGGATCTCGCATTTGCGGCTCCTCGGCCGTATTCCCGAGGGTCCCTTCGCGCTCGTCGAGGCCGGTCTCGCGGATCCCCACGCGCTCGGGCTCCCGTCCTTCGCGACCGGCGAGGGTACCGAGGGCCTCACGCTGGAAGACCACGTCGCGCTCGTCTTCGCCGCCACGAGCCTGCTCGCGTCGAGCGTCGCGGCGGCCGCGGCCGCGGCGTCCTTCGGCACGCCCGTGGTGCTGGTGGCCGGAAGCTCGACCGAAAGCGCCGCCGCGGCCCGAGAGCTGGCCGTGCCCCACGCCGAGACCGTCGCAGAGGCACGCGCGCTGCTGGCCGGCGCCACTCCCCTTCGTGATCGCAGAGGGGAGCAGCGGCTCGACGCCCACTTCGACCGCCTCGCCGAGCGCGCGCGCATCGCGTCGGGGGGCTCGGCGTTCCGTGAGCGGCGGGCCGACGAGCGCGCGTCCCGCTACGAGAAGGCCTGGGGGGCCGCGCGCGAGCGCCTCCTCGCCGAGCGCCGGCTGTTCCTCACGCGGACCCCTCCCGCGCATCGCGATACCGAGAGGCTCGCGCTGCTCCACACCGTCGAGTCGCAGCAGGCCTCGCTCTCGGTGCTGCAGGGGCAAGTCCTCGACGTGAGGACGAAGCTCGGGGCGGCCGAGATCGAACGGGAGGCCGCTCGGCGCGAGGCCGCCGTCCTCGTGGTCCAGGTCCGCGAGGCCGAGCGCCTCGCCGAAGAGCGCCTGGACCTCGCGGCCGAGCGTCTGCACCTCACGGCCCAGCTCGAGGCGCTCTCGCGCGAGAACGAGATGCTCGTGAACGAGCTGGCCCGCGAGAGCAGCTCGGCGCGGGATTCCGTGGAGCTCCTTCGCACCCTCGAGCTCCGCATCGTGAGAACCGAGGCCGACTCCCTCGCCGCGTTCCGCAAGGCCGACGAGCTGACGGAGAGACTCGCCGAAGCGGGCGAGAGGCGGCGTGCGGAGGTGGCCGCCCTCTCGGCCGAAAGCGCTACCCTCCGCGCCGAGAGAGACCGCCTCACAGGCGAGCTCTCGGCCATGACCGCGGAGTTCGTGCGGTTCCAGAATCTCAGCGTCTTCCGCCTCACCGCGCCGCTCCGGGCCGTGTGGGGGGCGCTCCGCAAGGCGTTCGGGCTGCCGTCGTGACCGGCGTGACGGAACCCGATATCGTTTTCCCTGAGGTCGCGCGGCCCGAGGTGTCGATCCTCGTCGTCACTTACGGCGCGCCCGAGGTCGCGAAGCGATGTATCGCGCTCCTTTCGGAACGAACTCCTCCCGTCGCCGAGGTGATCGTCGTCGACAACGGCGGGCCGAACTCCCCTGCCGGCTTTCTCTCCTCACACGTCCACGGCGCGACGATCGTGAGGAACGAGAGAAACGTGGGCTTCGGGGCGGCCAACGGTCAGGCGGCGGCCCTCGCGCGCGCGCCGCTCCTCTTCCTCCTCAACCCGGACGCGTTCGTCCACGAAGGGTGGCTGCCGCCGCTCCTCGAAACCGCGGCCCGCGAACCGCGCGCCGGCGCCGTGGCGCCGCGCGTCCTCAACGCCGACGGCACGCTGCAGGAGAGCGGTGGGCTCGTCTTCGGCCTCGGCCTCACACGGTTCAACGGATTCGGGGAGGATCCGACGGCGCCGGCTCATCTTCTGCCGCGCGTCGCGGACTACGCATCGGCCTCGGCCCTCCTCGTGAGGACCCGCCTCTTCCACGAGGTGGGCGGCTTCGATCCCCGCTACGCGCCCGCCTACTATGAGGACGTCGACCTCCAGCTCGCGTTCGCCGAGCGCGGCTTCCACACGCGTCTCGAGCCGCGCTCCGTGGTGACGCATCTTCGGGGCGCCTCCGGCGGCGGATCGTTCGCGCTCTGGCACCGCAACCGGGAGCTCTTCTTCGAGCGATGGGCTGCGCTCTGTGCCCGCCGGCCCCCGGACGCCGGCGATCCCCCCGACGCGCTGCTGGCCGCCGCCTCGCGCGACGCCCCCGCGACCACGCGCTTCGCCGTCTTCGCCAGGGAACCCGCCAGCGCGGAACCCCTGCTCGCGCGGCTCCTCGCGCTCTGGCCCGGCGCCCGGGTCACGCTCTTCACGGAGGCGCCGCCAGGTGCGCAGCCCCGCAGGGGCGGAGCCACACGAGATGTCGCGGAACGGCTCGCCGCGCGGGGCGTGGAGTGCTTCGAAGGAACGGAGGTCCTCGCCGCTCGCGCCCTTCACTACGACGCGTGCCTCTTCACGTTTCCGAACGATGCCGTGAGCGCCGTCATCGCGTCGACGCAGCCCCAGGCGATCGTGGTTTCGGGAGATTCCTCCGGGAGCGGAGAAGCGCTCGGCGAGCTCCTCGCGTCTCACGGGCTGCCACCCGCCGCGGCGCCGAAGGACGCCGCGCTCATGACTGTCGCTGCGTATCATCCCGGGCTGTGACGCCTTCCGAAACCTCCCTGATTCCGCCATACGGCGGAACCCTCGTCGACCTCCTCGTTCCCATGGAGGAACGGGCCGAGGTCTTCGCGCGCGCGAGCCGCCTCCCGTCTCTCACCCTCACCGACCGTGCGCTCCACGATCTCGAGCTTCTCGCGACGGGCGCCTTCTCACCGCTCGCGACGTTTCTCGGACAGGCCGACTACGAGCGCGTGCTCGAGGAGATGCGGCTTTCCAGCGGCACTCTCTGGCCCATTCCCGTGACCCTCAACGTCCCGCCCGAAACGACCCTCGCGCTGGATTCGGAGGTCGCGCTCCGGACGAGCAAGAACGAGATCGTCGGGATCCTCACCGTGGCGGAGATCTTCGACGTCGACCTCTCTCGCGAGGCCCGCGCCGTGCTGGGCACGAACGACGCGCGGCACCCGCTCGTCGCGGAGATGACGCGCTGGGGGACACGCGCCGTCTCGGGTCCGCTGCGCGTTCTCGCGCTCCCCGAGCGGCCCGACTTCGCCGATCTGAGGCGTACGCCGCACACCGTGCGCGAGGAGCTCGCCCGCCGCGGGCGCGGCACCGTCGTGGCGTTCCAGACGCGGAACCCGCTCCACCGGAGTCACGAGGAGCTCACGAAGAGAGCGGCCCGGTCCACGGGCGGAACGCTCCTCATCCATCCGGTCGTGGGCCTCACGAAGCCCGGTGACGTCGACCACTACACGCGCGTCCGCACGTATCGCGCTCTCGTCGAGAACCACTACGACCCCGCGCAGACGCTGCTCTCGCTGCTGCCCCTCGCGATGCGCATGGCGGGCCCGCGAGAGGCGCTCTGGCACGCGCTCATCCGCCGGAACTACGGGGTCAGTCACTTCATCGTGGGCCGCGACCACGCGAGCCCCGGCAACGACTCGACGGGCAAGCCGTTCTACGGACCCTACGACGCGCAGGAGCTGCTCGCCTCTCACGCGGAGGAGATCGGCGTTTCGCCCGTCGTCTTCCAGGAGATGGTCTACCTCCCGGAGGAAGACCGTTACGAGGAGCAGAACCGCGTTCCCGCGGGCGCGAAGACGCAGTCCATCTCGGGCACGGCCGTGCGCGAGCAGTACCTCGACAAGGGCGTCGCGCTGCCCGCGTGGTTCACGCGCGAGGAGACGGCGGAGATCCTCCGCACCGCGTACCACACCGCTCACGAGCGGGGCTTCTGCGTGTGGTTCACCGGGCTGTCCGGCGCAGGGAAGACGGCCACGGCCGACGTCCTCACCGCGCTCCTCATGGAGCACGGACGGCGGATGACCGTGCTCGACGGCGACGTCGTGCGCACGCATCTCTCCAAGGGCCTGGGGTTCTCCCGCGAGGACCGGGACACGAACATCCGGCGCATCGGCTGGGTGGCCGCGGAGGTCGTGCGGCACGGCGGCGTCGCCGTGTGCGCGGCGGTGAGCCCCTACCGGTCGACGCGCGCGGAGTGCCGCGCCCTCGTGGGCAGCGACCGGTTCTTCGAGGTCTTCGTCGACACGCCCATCGAGGTCTGCGAGCAGCGGGACGCCAAGGGGCTCTACGCGCAGGCCCGGGCCGGCAAGCTCAAGGGCTTCACCGGAGTCGACGACCCGTACGAAGCGCCCGAGTCGGCCGAGCTCGTCCTCGACACCGTGAACGTGAGCGCCCTCGGAAACGCGCGCCGCATCCTCGCGCTCCTCAGGGAGCGCGGCTTCCTGCCGGACCTTTCGTGAGCGTCGCGCTCCTCGTCCTGGGCATGCATCGGAGCGGGAGCTCGGCGCTCGCGGGCGCTCTCGAGCTCCTCGGCGTGCCGCTCGGCGGCCCGCTGATGCCACCGGCCCGGGACAACGAGCGCGGGTTCTTCGAGCTGGCCGGGATGGTCGCCCTCCACGACGAGCTGCTCGAGGCCCTCGGCGGATCCTGGTCGCATCCCCCGGCGCTCGAGCCCGGCTTCGAAACGAGCCCGGCCGGAGTGAAAGCTCAGGAAAAGCTCGAGACGCTGCTCCGCGAGAATTTTGACGGCAAATCCCTCTGGGCCGTGAAGGACCCGCGGCTCTCCCTGCTCCTCCCGCTCTGGAGACCCGTCCTCGCGAAGCTCGGGGTGGAGCCGCGCGTGATCTTCTGCACACGGGATCCCTGGGAGGTGGCCCGCTCCCTCGAGGTGAGGAACGGCCTTTCGGCGTTCGAGGCGCTCGGTCTCTGGCTCGGGCACTCGGCCGACGGCGAGCTGGCTTCGCGCGCGGATCGCCGGGTCTTCACCGCGTTCGACACGCTGCTCGCCGATCCGCTGCGGGAGCTCTACCGCATCGGAGCCGCGCTCGGCATCGCCTGGCCGAAGAGCCCTCACGCCGCGCGGACGGACCTCGAGGCGTTTCTCTCGAAGGATCTCCGCCATTGGAACAAGCCGCGGCCGCCGAGGGAGGCCACGATCCTCGACGCGCCCTTCGCGAAGGCCGACTCCGCGCTCGTCGCGCTGGCCGCGAGTGACGACGAAGCCGCACGTCAGCGGCTCACCGCGGCCGTCTCCGAAGCGCTGAACGCGCTCGTCGCGGTGGCGCCGAAACCGAAAACCCACGTGGCCTTCCTGCTGCCCTCGGCCGCGGACACGCCCGGCTCACCCGCGGCGCGCCTCCTCCCGCTCGCGACCTGGCTCGCGGAGCACGCGGCCCTCGCGCCGCGCTTCGTGCTCCGCGAGGGCGGGCCTCTCGAGCCTTCGCTCCGGCGGCTGGGCGACACGTTGGTGCTCGGCGCGTCCTCCCTCGACGCGAGCTTCCTCTCGGGCGCGCATCTCGCCTGGGCCACGACGGGCACGCTCGGCCCCCTGGTCGACGAGGTCGCGGCCGCCGGCCTTCCCGTGCTCGTGGAGGTCCGCGAGCTGGACTACGAGCTGGGCCTCCACGGCGGAACCGCCGCGATCGGGGCGGAGTCCGCCAGGCGCATCCTCGCCGTCTCCGAGTCGGTGAGGAGCAGCCTCTTCGTGACGTTCGGCGTGCCCGAGGAGAAGATCGACGTCCTTCTCCCGGGCCTCGACATCGGGGCCCTCGAGACCGCCGCGACAGCCGGAAGCCGGGGCCTCCGCGAAAGCCTCGGGATCCCGAAGGACGCGCCCCTCGTCGTCTCGGCGGGTCCGGCCACGTGGGAGCAGGGCGCCGACCTGCTGGTCCTGGTGGCGCTCCGTCTGCGGGCGCTCTCCCCGCGCGACGAGACGCGCTTCGTCTGGGCCGGCGCGGCGCCCGGACCGGTCGAGGCCGTGCGCCTCGAGCACGACGCGGCTCGCGCCGGGCTCGGCGGGCGCATTCGCTTCGCGGGGAGCGCCGTCTCGCGCGCCGGCCTTCTCGGCGCGGCCGACGTCGTCCTCGTACCGGCCCGCGAGGACGCCTTCCCCGATGCCCCTCTCGAGGGCGCCGCGCTCGGCAAACCCGTCGTCGCGTTCGACGGAGCGGGCGGCGCCGGCGAGCTCCTCGTGGACGGACGCGGATTCCTCGCGCCCTACCTCGACGTCAACTCGATGGCCGGGGCCGTGTTTCGGCTGCTGCGGGATCCCGCGCTCCGCAAGGAAACCGGACGCCTCGCCGTGGCGACGGTGCGGGAGCGGCACAGCCTCCTGGCGCTCGGCGAGCGCGTTTCGGGCAGCATCTCGAGGTACGCCCTCGGTGACGGACTTCGGCCCAAGGTCCACACCACCCCCGCGGCCCCGCTGCCCGACGAGGCCTTCAAGCTCACCTGGCTCTCCTGGGATCTCCCGTTCGGAGCGCCTCCCGCGCGCGCGGTGCCCGTTTCGCTCACGCTGCGCAACGACGGCGCGCACCGCTGGCCCGACCTCGCGGCCACGCTCGCTGGCCCTCTGCCCGATCGCTCGGGACGCAATGCCGTGCGGCTGGGCTACCGGTGGAAGCGGGCCGACGGCTCGGTTCCCGAAGACAACGGCGCCCGGGTGGAGCTGCCCTCAGCCGTCGCGCCAGGAGCCTCCCTGAAACTCGAAGCCGGGCTCGTCACACCGACGGAGCCCGGCGAGTATGTTCTCGAGCTGGACCTGGTTCAGGAGTTCGTGTCGTGGTTCTCCGCGCGGGGAGGAGCCACCCTCGAGGTCCCCATGACCATCGAGGCGGAATAGGGGAATCCCCGGTGGGGGGCCTGGGGGGATCGAGAAACCCCCAGGATCATTTCGGGCTGTACCTGAGGAAGACGCCGTAACGGTTGGAGGTGTAGTCGGCGCCCGTGAGGTTCTCCTCACGGTACTTGTCGCGGGAGACCTCGCCGGCGACTCCCCAGCCCGCGAAGAGATCCACTTCGGCCCGCACGCGGATGCGGTCGAGCTTCAGCGGAAAGTTGCCTTCGTTCTTGTAGGTGCTGAACGAGCCGTCGAAGTGGAAGCGGTCGACCGCCACGGCGACACCGCCGTCGTAGCTCTTCCCTTCCTCGTCGTTGTGCGACGTCTCGATGCCGAAATCGACCGGACGCCGGATGAAGATGTCGCTCACGCCGTCGTAGATGGCCGCGCCGCCGTAGAGCGAGAGGACCTTGATGGGGGTCACCTCGAGACGGCCGGAGAACGACTGGGTCTTCATGTTCCAGCCGATGCCCTGCTGATCGTTCTCGAGCTTGGTTTCCTGAGCGGTGAAGTTCACGGAGAAGAGGGAGTGACGGTAGCCGGCGCGCCCGCGGTAGCGCCGCTTGTCGCGGAAGTCGGTGCGGAGCACCGCCTCGTCGGCGGTCTTGATCTCGGCCTCGGCGCCCACGGTGATTCCGCTCTGCGAGAACATCGCCGAGAAGAGGCCGCCGCGCACGGTGCGGTCGTACGTGCCGGCCTGTCCGGGCACGGCCGCCGAAATCGGCGTCGCGAACGTGAGGGACTCGTCGTCGAGCTGGTAGGCCGCGCGGGCCGACACGGGTCCGAAGCGGCCGTCGAGCTGGGCTTCGTAGCGGTTGGTTGCGCGGTCGATGGAAGAGCCCGCCTCGAGCCGGCTGATGAGATCGGCCCGGGTGCCGCCCGAGAAGCTCAGGGAGTCGATGAGGATCTCCTCGATCGTCACCTGCGCGTCCTCGGTGCGCCGCACGCGGCGGGTGTAGGTCCCCGAGAGGTCGAGATGCTCGGGAAGGAGCGTGAGCTCGGCGCGGACGACGCCCGTCACCGCGAAGCCCGTGGCCCTCGCGGCAATCGTGTCCTGGTAGCCGCGCGAGGTGCGGAAGGCATCGAGGAACACGAGATCCCCGGTGGCGTTCTCGCGCTCGGCGGAATCGCTCTTGGCGCGCGCTCTGACGAACGAGGCCAGGAACCGGAAGCGATCCGTGCGGGCCCGCACCATGAGGTTGGTGATCGGGGTGTCGACGTCGGTCTGCGAGGTGCGCGTGAAAGCCGTGAGGTTGGGCGAGGTGCCCGGGAAGACCGTTCCCGTGCTGTTCCCGGCCCCCGCCCCAGGAACGAGAGAGAGAGATTCGTTGGTCTTCTGGAAGCGATAGCCCTGCATGAGCTCGGCCGAGAGGATCCCGAACGCGAGGTTCACGCCGCCGCGGATCTCGTGGACCGTGTCGGTCAGGTTCTGGGCGAGACGGAACTCGTCCTGGCCGAGCGTGTAGGTCGTCTGGCCAGGCCCGTACAGCCGGTTGTACGAGTAGCCGACGAACGGCTGGATCTTGCCGCCGGGGAGGAGCGTGAGATCGGCATCGATGCCCGTTCTCACTCGGTCCATGGTGTGGAGCCCGGGTACGACGGTCGTCTGGAGCGCATTCGCGAAACCGGGGAGAGCGCTGAACAGTTCACGCCGCGCGTAGGAAGCCTTGAAGGCGTAGATACCGGAGAGTCCGGCCTCGAGCTTCACGACCCCGGCCGGCGAGGCGCCGACGTCGTAGGCCGTGATCTTGAAGCGATCGGCAAAGCCGCCGGTCTTGTCGGAAAGGTCGAGATAGAGACCGCGGACGATGAACCCTTCGCGCTCGTTTCCCTGGGAGCGCTCGACGTTCTCGTTGCCGCTGGTGTTGGTGAACCGGTAGCCCACTTCGACATCGGTGGTCTGGGCGACCGCGGGGAGACACAGTCCGGAGAAGGTCGCTACGGCGATGAGTCGTGAGAGGCGGTTCATTTCAGAAGCTCCGGGGAGCGGTTGGAGCCGTGGATCGCGGTGTGGCAGACCGTGCAGTTGCGATACCTCGCGGACCTCAGGTCATGCGACGAGGGCGGTCCCGATCCGGCGGTCGTGCTCGTGATCGGGGAGTGGCATTCGAAGCAGAGCTGGTCGACGCGCGAGCGCGTGAGCAGCTTGTTGTTGGGAGAGGCGTGCGGCACGTGGCACGAGAGACAGTCCCCGGCATTCTGCTGATGGGGGAAGACATGGGGTCCGCGGAGATCGGCGTGACACGAGAGGCACGGCAGCTCGCCGGCCTTCGTGAACGCGAGACCCTCGCGGCCGGCTTTACCGTGCGCGTTGTGGCAGGAGAGGCACGTGAGGCCTCCGCGGCCGAAGTGGTGGGTGACCGGCATCGTCTTGAACCCGCTCGCCACAGCACCATGGCAGGAGCTGCAGAGGTCGGTGGACTCCTTCACGAGGAGCTTGCCGGCCTTGGCGTCGCTCGCGTGGATGGAGTGGCAGGTCTCACAGTTCACGGCCTGGCCCGCGGCGTGCGGACCGGTCTTGAAGGACGAATGTGCGCTGGAATCGACGTGACAGGTGAGACAGGTCGAGGTGGCCGCGCCACCCTTCAGGCTCTTGATGAGGCTGGCGTCCCCGCCCGCCTCCATGTGGGCCTTTCCGTCCCCGTGACAGGAGGCGCACGCCGCCTCGATGGCCGCATTGGAGGCAGCGCCGTTCCGGGCAGCCTTGGCAGCGTGCGGGCTCTTGTTGTAGGCCGGGCCTTGCTCGTGACAGTCCCCACAGGTCGGCCCCTCGGCCGCCGCGCTCTCCTTGGCCGCGGGCACTTGCGCTTGTGGCGCCCGTGCCTGGACGGCCAAGGGGAATGCGAACGCGAGGAGAACCGCCAGAGGGAGTGCGAATCGCGGGATTCGCCCGGATCCGCTGGGTCTCGAAGCGGCGTTCATACTCTCGGCTTCCCTTCCGCTCGCTTTCTTCAGCGCGCGTGCACCTTGGTGACGGCCCAATCCGAGCCTTCGCCGTGGCAGGACGCGCACGCTTCGCCGAACGGCGCCGTGTTGAGGAACGCGTGTGCGGCGGCGTCGCGGTTGTCGTGGCAGCCGAGGCAGGCGTTCGTGCCGGGCCCGAGCGGGGTGAACCAGTCACGCGGGGTGTTGACGTTGCCGAGGGTCTTGGCGACGGGGAGCGTGTACGTCGTGCCCGAGTGGCAGCGCGTGCACTCACGGATGTCGGCGGGGAACAGGACTTCGTTGAAGCCGATGGGCGTTCCGCCGAAGCCGTAGACCGTGTAGTCCTGGGTGAGGTTCTCGCCCGTGTGGATCCTGTGGATCATGCGGGTCATGTCGATGGATTCGGCCGGCAGGTTCGCGGCCGGACGGCGCGAGGCGTCGGTCTCGTTGCGGTTGTGGCAGATGACGCACTCGGTGGTCTGGAGGCGCTGGCCGCCGTGGAGCGCGAGCCGCTCGTGGCACTTGTTGCAGAGCGCGATGTCGACGACCTTGCGGCGCGCGACGGCGACCGCGTCGGTGACGGCGAAATTCAGCACCGGGTTGATCGCGGCCTCACGGAGCGTGACGGTCTGGCCCGGCTTGGTTTCGATGGTGGCGTTGCGGTAGACGTCGGCGCTGAGAGTCCAGCTGCCCGTGGCGTCGGCCGGGATGGGGGCCGTGAACGTGTAGCTGTAGTTGGATCCGCTGGCGGTCGCGGCCTTGGCGCTCTCGCGGAAGTAGCGGGCGTTGTCGACCGTGCTGCCGCCGAGGAGGAGGTTGAGGGTCGCGAGCGTGCTCGGGACGACGACGCTGTTGTCGTTGTTCTTGACGTTGAAGACGACCGTCGGCTTCTGGCCGGGCGCGGTGTTCGTGATGGAGACGAACGCGATCTTCAGACCCTTGAGCTGAGTGGATTCCTCGGGAATCGTGTGCGCTCCGATGACGGACGCGTCGAATTCCTTCTCGCCCTGGGGCTTGTGGCAGGTCGCGCAGGTGGTGTCGTCGGCGAAGGCGCCCGCGACGTGGCCGGTCCCCGTTGCGAAGTCCACGTTGTCGTGGCAGGAGCCGCAGGAGGCGCGGGTCGGCCGCGTGAACGCGACCTGCGCGTCCGGCACGGCGGCCTCGTGGCACGTGGTGCAGTTCCGAAGGTCCTGCGGGTAGCTGACGTGGGAGTAATCGTGCACGGAGCCCTGGTTGCCGATGATCCTGTAGGGCGTGCCCGCGAGAACGCTCGGGAGGTTCTTGCCGCGGTGGATCTTGTGGGTCATGACCTTCATGTCGACCGTGTTGCCCGTGTCGGGGTCGATCGTCTGCGGCGTGTGGCACATGACGCAGAGCTTGACGTCCTGGCGCGAGCCGCCGTGGGCCGAGATGGGGTTGTGGCAGCGGTTACAGGCGTTGGCGGCGGTCATGTTCTGCCACTTCTCGGTGACAGGGGCCGCGTCGGGCCGGAAGTCGTATTCGATGTTCGCGTAGTAGTTCTTGCCGAGGAGCTCGGTGGTGTTCCTCGAGGAGTAGACGCCGAGGGTCGTGGTCTTGGTCTGGTCGAAGCCCGCCGGGAGCACGGTGGCGAACTTGTACTTGGAGCGGCCGACCTCGATATCGGTCCAGACGCCGCCCGAATCGGCGGAGGCCTGGCGCGTCGAGATGCCCGTGACGGTGCTCGAGGCCGCACGCGTCGTGTACGACGTGTACTGCCTCTTCACGGGATCCCACCAGGCGAGGATCTGGCTGATGGAGACCGCACCCGGCGTGACCTTGCCCAGCCGGTCGAGCGGTTGGTCCAGCTCGTCGGTGATCGAGTACTCGACCTCCGGCCTGCGATCGGCCGGGATCACGAAGCTGTTGATTTTCAGCTTGAGACCGGGCCGGATCCAGGTGAGCTGGTCCTGCGTCAGATGCGCCTCGAGCGCGAGCGGTTCATAGCTCGCGGGGGAGAGCGCGGCGGGCTTCTTGGCTCCGGAGCCCAGGCTCACCGTCGTCGATCCCTGGTATTGGGAAAAGACGGCGAGGGGGACGGAGACCAACGCGACCGCGGCTACATACAAAGGCAAACGATGAAGCTTCACGATGACCTCCTGGACCTTTGCTGATTGGGGCTATGCATTTCTGTCTTTCGGAGCATCCTGGACCCGAGG
>CAZXSG010000001.1:0-23760 GCA_964643185.1 uncultured Holophagales bacterium | reverse complement strand
ATCCGTTCCCGGGGCTTCCGATCCTCCGGAAGGTCGACGAGTACGTCGAGATCCTCGAGCCGACGCGAAGCGTCTCGGCG
Source organism: uncultured Holophagales bacterium (assembly GCA_964643185.1). GTDB lineage: Bacteria > Acidobacteriota > Thermoanaerobaculia > UBA5066 > UBA5066 > JAEUQS01. Next base: position 23,680 of record CAZXSG010000001.1, on the reverse strand, counting down.
CCGGTCGCAGACGACCCGGCGCGCGCGCGCGCCGCAGGGCCGATCGCCGCCTGCTCGTTCCCTCAGGGCATGCCGCCCCGCATCCGGGTGAACGGCTCGTGGGGCGAGGACGTGGAGTCGCGCGGGTGGAAGGTACCTCTCTGGATCCCCGAGGCCCGGCCCGCGGACGTCTATGTGGTCCCCGATGTGCGGCTCGTCCTGAACGGCGCGGAGCCCGGCGAGCCGGCGCCGCGGGTCACCGACCCGGACAAGCTGTTCTTCTACACCGAGACGACGGCCGGCACCGGAGCCGACCCGGACCGCTGGGACCCGGTCTACGGGCTCGACTACGCCCTCGCGGGTTGGGTTTCACCGCGACCGAACGACGCCACCGGTGATCCGGGTCTCTTCGGGACGCGAGACCCGAACCCCAGCTCCGCGCGCGGCCTCTCGGCTTTCACCTTCACGCTCTCCTCCTCCGGCGGTCCGGCGGACGTCATCGCGGGGCGGCAGCCCGAGCCGGTTCTGGCGCGGCTCCGGAACGTCACTGCGATGCGGGGCGGGTCCAGGCCGGCGGCCGGCCAGGCCGATGCCTGGGCGAACCAGCGGGACCTCGACCTCCGCGCCGGGCTCGACGACGCCGTACACGACGTCCGCGCGCTCCTCGAAAGCCCGGAGGCGACCCCCGGGGCCGTCGCCGAGGCCCTGCGGAACCGGCTCGCGGCGCTGGTCCCGCCACCGGGCTCTCTCCCCTCGCCCACCGATCTCTGCGAGGAGCTGAAGAGGCGCTTCATCGCGAGGCTGAAGGCCGCGGATCTGTCCGCCGAGCTGGACCCGCACCGCTCGGCCCCGGCCATCGCCGCCGAGAGCGCGCTCCTGACGGCCACCGCGGCGCTCGACGCCGCGATCGACGAGCTCGCGTCCGTGGACGATGCAGCGCGGCGCGCCCTCGCCGAAACCGCGACGAAGCGGGTCGAGGAGCTCGCGGCCCAGGTCGACGCGATGGGCGGTCTCTCTGCGGGCGAGCTTCGGCGGCCGCTCCAGGAGCTGCGTGCGCGGCTCGAGACACTCCGTGAAAACGTCGATCCCCTCTTCTCGCCGCTCTTCGCCGCGCTGGATGACGTCGAAGCGTGGGACGCCGGCACCTGGACGGCTCTCCGCGCCGACTTCGCCGAGCTGGCAGCGGCCTTTGACAGTCGCCTCCTCGACCTCGAGGACGGCTTCCGCGAGCTCCTCTCGCCCTGGCTCGGCTCGCTACCCGACTCCGCGGGCGTCACGCGGCGCGTCGCGCGTCGCGCGCTCGAGACGTTTTCGTCCTCGCTCGCCGCCACTCTCTCGGAGGGGCTTCCCGACCTCGAAGCCCTGCGGCGCGTCCTCCTCCGCCTCTCGACGGAAACGGCGAAGCTCTTCGACCACGCCGACGAAACGCTCGCCCGCGTGGAGGAGATCGCCGGCGCCGCCGCTGGGAACCCCCTCGTTCCCGCGATCCGGGTGGCCGGCGAGGACATCGTCCGGGCGATCCGAACGGCGCCGGCCGAAAGCGTCGAGGCGCTGCGCGACTCGTTGCACGACGCCCTCCGGGTGACGCGCGTCCGCTGTGCCGAGGAGATCGCGGCGGTCCTGAAGGAGATCTCGTCGCGTCTCCCCGACCTCGTGCCCGGCAGGCTCTGCGAGCTCCTCCCAGACCTCGACACGCTGCTCGCCTCGCTGGATCCCTCACGGTGGATCGACATCGAAGGCCTGCCCGGCCTTTCGCTCGAGCAGATCTCGAGGGAAGTCGATCGAACGCTCCACGGCCTCGGCCGTGACCTCGCGGACCTTGCGCGACTCGCGCGGCGCGTCCTCCCCGAACCGCTTCCACTCCATTCGGGGGAGGGTTTCGAGCTCCTCCGCGCCTTCGGCGAGCCGCCGACGCTTCCGAACCTCGAGTTCACGCTTCCCGGCATCGAATACCGCTTCTGGGACGGGCTCCCGAAGCTCGACGTCGGTCTCACGCCGATCCTCATGAGCGCCAAAGGCGCGCTCGACGGCCTCGACCACTTCGGAGTTCGCCTTCCGGTCGTCGGCCTCTTCGACCGCTTCGTCCCGCCATCGCTCGAACGCTTCGATCTCGCCGGCGTCTTCAAGAGCTTCGCCGGGCTCGACCAGTCGAGCTTCTTTTCCGGTATCCGCCTCCCCGAGGTCGCGACCGACGGCATCCGCGTCACGCACGGCATCGATCGGGAGAACCGGCTCGCCTGGCTCCAGGGTGACGTCGACGTACCAGACGGACGCGACCTTCCGGCCTTCGATCTGGCGGGGATCGCCCTCACGCTGAAGCGCCCGCGCTACCGGGCGAAGGCGCGGGTCACGGCCGAGCTCGGCAAGCCGCCGCGCGCGACACTCGATGCCTCGTTGACTGCAGACTGGGTGGTCTCCGTCGGCGGGCTCGAGATCGCCACACTCGAGGACGGCGCGCTGACGTTCGACGAATCGGGCCGCCTCGGTTTCGACATCTCGCCCGACCGCATCCGGCTGCGGGAGGAGCTCGCGTTCGTCTCGAGGCTCCTCGAAGCGACCGGGCTCTCCGAGAGCGGCTGCACCGTCGCGCTCGATGGCCTCGGTGTCTCGGCCGTCATGGACCTCCCGCTCCCCGACGTGCAGGCGGGCTCTTTCGGCATCGCGAACCTCCATCTCCTGTTCCGGTTCGGTCTCGGCATCGTCGGCGAGGACTTCGTCCTCCGGGCGGCCGTCGCTCTCGGACGCCCGACGGCACCCTTCACCTTGACGATCTTCGTCCTCGGCGGGGCGGGATACGTCGACGTGAGCTTCCGCTACACGCCGTCGAGAAACGAGTTCCAGTCGGACGTCGAGGTCGGCCTCTTCGCGAGCGCGAGCCTGGCGATCGCGCTCGGCCCGATCCGGGGCGGCGTCGCCGCCTACTTCGGCGTCACCGCCAGCTACCACGCGAAGAGCGGGAGCGCGTCGCGACTCCAGATCGGCATCACGCTCCTCTTCACGGGGCAGGTCTCTCTCCTCGGATTCCTGACTGTTTCGCTCGCCCTGGGCCTCTCCGCGCGCTACGACGGGGCGAACGGGACCCTCATCGGTCGAGGATTCGTCAGCTACTCGATCAAGATCGGCTGGTTCCTGAAGATCGAGGTTCGTCAAGACGTCACCTACGTTTTTGGCGCGTCCGGAGGCGGAAGCCGATCCGCCATGAGGAGCGCGGCCCGGGCGCCCCTCGTCGAGCTGACGCCATTCAACTACCTCGACGCCGCCAGGCGCTTCGAGAGCCAGTTCGAGGACTGACGATCGTGCGGACGCTTCTGCTCAACCTCCACGCCACGCGTCTCCCGTCCTACGAAGACGGTTTCGCATACTTCGGCTTCACGCTCTGCCCAACGCTTCGCTGGGAGGATCCCGGCGACGCCCCGGCCGCGGATTCCCTCCCGCTCGTTCAGCCGTGGAGCTGGGCGGAGCTCGGCCCGTGGTCGATCGCCGTTCCGGACCAGGCCGGCGGGTTCACGATCGTGAGCCAGGCCACGGCGGTCGAAACGGGGTTTCCGTCGAACGCGAACGCCATCCGCACGGCGCTCGGGCCGCTCGCCGCGAAGCTCACGACTCGCAACGGGGGATCCTTCGACCCCGCGCCTCTCCGCGACGACGCGCCGTCGATCGACGCGGCGGGCTGGCCCACCTGGCGCGCCTGGATGAGCGAGCTGTCCACGCGTCCCGCGCCGCTACCCCAGATCCTTCGCATCGCCGGATTCGCGCGCCTCGCCGAGGACGAGGTGCACGGGCCGGTACGGCTCCTCCCTCGCGTCGTTTTCGCCGACGGCACGATCGCGACGCCTCAGCGGTCCGCTCCGGCCAGGTGGCTCGGGGTCTACGAGTGGCCGTACGACGTGACGCCCGCCGCGACGTTCGCGGTGGTTTGCAAACAGCCCGAGATAAGAGGAGACGAGCGTCTGAGCCTCGAGCTCGACCTGCACGACGTCGAGAGTCAACGGCTTCCCGACCCTCTGCCGACGATCACGCGGGACGTCACGCGCGACCTCGAAAGTTCTCTCGGCGAGCTCTTCGACTTTTCCTTGCACCTCGTCGAGGCGCTGGAGCGCATCCCCGACAGCCTGACGCCCAACACGTGGCACGACTACCTGAAGAGCGCGCGGGACGTGTTCCTCGTCTGCCTGAGAGACCGGGCGAACGACGGAGATGTCGAGGGGCCGAGCGGTCTCTCGCTCGCGGAGATGATCCTCGCTCGGCTGCACGGCGACGCTCGTACGGACCTGGAAGCGCTCTGGAAGACTTCCGAGAGCTCAGACCCCCTCCTGGAGTGGGTGCTCCAGAGACTTCGGGACCGCCAGCGCTACCTCGGTCAGACCGACGGCGACGCGTACTGGGGACTCCGATTCTGGCTCCGGGATTTCCTGGGCCTTGGAGAAGGCGACGAGATTCCGATTCCGGTGATCCCGGCCTACCACGACGCCCCCGAGGAAAGGCGGAGTCGAGCCCGCGCGTTCGCGGCCGAGCTCCGTTCGTTCCGCGCCCCGTTCCGGCAGGAATCGATGCTCCGCGACAACGTCGTCCGCGGATGGAGCCTCACGTTCCGAACGGACACCAGCGCCCTCGCGAGCGGTGTCCGGGACGCTCTCGACGGATTGTCTCTCGTCGACGTGATGGCGCACGGCCACCTCGGCCCCGTCTGGACGGTTCTCGGGAGCGGGAACGTCATCGAGCTCTTCGATCCCTGGACGCTGCGCTGGGGCGGCGACTCCTGCCATGACGACCGCTTCCTCGCGAGCGTCGATGGCCTTCTCCAAGGCGCTTTCGCGAGCTACGTCGTCCTGCGAGACGCAATCCCGGCAGAGCTCATGGATGTCCTCCGCGAGCAGCGGTTGCTGCGAACCGATTCGTTCCTCACGAAGCTTCTCGCCGAGCGGGACGGACCCACGAAGACGAGCGAGGGGCTGGTTCTCGAGCTGCAGGCGCCGGCGTTCTACACAGCGAGACACCTCGAGAGTGCGATCGGACAGCTCGCGGGCTATGGCCTGATGTTACGAAGGGAGAGCCAGCCGCCCGGCGAATGGCTCGTGCCCAACCTCGTCGACCTCGACGTCGTCAGCACTGTCGGCACTGTCGAGGTCGCGCGATCCGCAGTCGCCCCTCTCAAGCTCGGGTTCCGCTCGCGGCTCCGGCAAGGGCTCGTCGCGTACGACGGCGTTCCGATGGCCGCGCCCGCGCCGCGTCTCTTCGACAGGCACGAAGCCAGGGCCGAGGATCCGGAGGGCCCCGCGCTTCCCATCCAGACGCGATCTCCGTTCGGATTCACAGAGAAGCTCCCGCCGCTCGTCCACGGCCGCACGTACGAGGCTGCCGCGTACCGGATCGCGCTTTCCGGCGCGATCGACCCCGACCTCGCGGCGTCGGACGGCGCCGGGCAGCGGATCCCGTGGAAGCTCGACCGTTCCAGGACCCCCGCCTCGACGGCGACCGTCACGTATTGGCGAACGGTGCAGGTCGGAGCGGTCACGCTCGCCGGAGGCCCGAGGATGGCAAGGGACGGCTCGGCGCCGCCTCTCGATCTTCCGATGCCGCGCGGCGTCGTCCCCCTCACGCCGTCGCTCCTCTCCGCGGCGGGCGATGGTGCGCCGCCCCGCGCTCTCGCACTGCTGGTGCCGGAAGACGAGCTCTCGGGCGGAACGCCCCTCTGGCGCGGCGGAGCGCGGTCTCGCGCGTCGTTCGTGATCCTCCCGCCCCGCGTCGACGTGGTGACGTGGGAGCGCTTCGCTCGAGGAACGCTCGCGACGCGCGACGAGATCGTCGCCGTCCGCGCCGAAATCTTCGAGCGGGCCGACCGCGCTCCGCACGGAGACGCCCTCGGATCCGGCGGCGGACCCGACCTCATGCCCGACGACCCTGCCGTCACCGCGGTGGCCGTCGTCGTCCGCGACGCTCGCGCCGGGCGAGAGCTGGCACGGCTCGAGGTTCCGCTGCCGGCGACGATCCCGGCTCGCGAGGGGCTCGCGCGCTTTCAGCGCGATCCGATTCCCATGATCATCCACGCGTCCGTCGCGGGGACTGCGCCCGCCGCGTCGGCCGCTGCACACGACGGACGCGTCTCGATCGAGCTGACCGTTCCGCCCGCCTGGGCGACATCCGGTGCGCGCGATCCGCGTCCGATTTCGTCGATCGAGGTCCTGATCTCGCCCGTGGTCTCGGCGGCAGACACGGACCGGTTCCTTCCCGAGATGCGGGCACAGCTCGAGACGCCCGTCTCGGTCTCGGTCGAGATTCCGGCACCGCTGCCGCTGAGGCCCGACGAGCTCCACGCCGCGCTCGACGCCGCGTTCTCGGACGAGCGCGTGACGTTTTCGCTGAGGCCTGAGGTCCTGTCCAAGGGGCTCCGCGAGGGAACCCGCCGCCTCGAGCTCGCTCTGCAGTCGTGGCGATGGGACGGGCGTCCCGTCGAGCACCGCGACGCGGGCGGCTGGCATCCCGGATTCCGTTTCCCACCGGATCCCGACGGCAGCGCGGAGCTCGCCGAGGACGATGTGCTTCTCTTCGGCGATCGCTCGGCATCCGACCACCTGACGGTCGCGACGACGCCCGACCTGCTCACGGCCGCCGCCGGGTCCCCGCTGACGCTTCACGCCGTCGACCTCTCGACCCGGCCCGGCGCCGCCTACCTTCGATCGTCGGTGAAGGCGATCTCGCGGTACGAGGAGATCCTCGATCCGGGCGCCGGCGAGGTCGATTCGCGCCGGTCGCTCGCGACCGGCGAGGCGTGGCGGCGGCACGTCGTCCCGTGCCGGCACCAAGGCGAGGTCCCGGCTCCCGCCGTGCGTCTGATCGTGCCCCTGACGCGCGCCGTCTCCGGCGCGGGTCTCCTCGTCGTGCTCGACGAGAGCGCTCACGGCCCGTTCCTCGGCGGACTGGCAGAGCGCCTGGAAGCCGAGATCGTCTCGGTCAGACCTCCCGAGGACCCGAAGGATCCTCCCCCCGATCCGGTGCGGGAGCTCGGCCCCGATCCCCTGCTCGACCTCGACACGACGCCGTTCGGCGCAGCGTGCGAGCTGCGAGTCCACGGGCCCGTCGGCTACACGTTCGATACCGACACGCTCGCACCGCTCTTCCGCCGCGCCGCGATCGTGCTGGAGCCGGTGCCGCCCCTCCCCGCCTTCAGCTTCGTGAAGGTCTCGCTGCGGCGCCGGCTCGAGCCGATGCTCGATGGCGGCACCCGGGAAAGCGTCGCGACATCGCCCGTCTGGGCGCAGCTCCTGCCTCCTTCCGACCTCTGGGACGTCTCCGTCGACGGCGTCGCCCAGAACGCCGTCGCCATCGAGCACCTCGCGTTCTCGCCCTCGCGGGGCCTGACGCTCGGCGGGCGGAGCGCCGAGCCGGCGCCGAGCCGTCCCGGCGCGGCCGGTCGCCTGTCTCTCTGGATCCTGGTCACGCGCCCCGTCGTCGACATCCTCGATTCCACGGCGGGAGCCGAGGCATACGTCGACTTCGTCCCCCATCCAATCACTCTCCCGGCGACTATCGGCTGCCGGGTCCGGCTCGTCGAGATCCAGACGCGCCCGGGTTTCCCGCTGGAGAGGAACCCGCGGGACGTTTTCGAGGCACTGTTTCCCGATCAGCGCGCCTCGGCCGTCGGCTCGGGGCGCGAGGCCGCCGCGCGGATCGTGCGGGTCTCGCTACCGATCGAGGTCCGTGAGCCATGAGCCGGGCTCCCGACGCACCCGACGTACCGGACTTACCAGATGTTGCGACCGTGGTGAGGCGGCTCGCCGCTTCGGCACCGGAGATCCAGCGAAGGCTCGACGACGGTCACCGGGAGCTGCTCGCGCGCGTCGAAGCGGATCTGGGGCCGGTCCTTCGGGCCTCGAGCGAGGCCGGCGGCGACGTGGCGCGCGGGCTGATCGCGGCGGTACTCCCGGCGCGGCCCGTCATTTCCGAGCTGAACGTCGAGGTGACTCTCGCGCTCGAGCGCGCGCGGACGGCCGATCTCGAGATCGGCCTCCGGATCGGCGGCCGCGTCGTCACGTCTTTCCTGACGCATCGCTACCGGTCGAGCTCGAGCGCGAGAAGCCGCATGAGCGTCACCGTCCTGGCGACACCCATTCGAAAGCCCGGCGGCTGAGCCGCCGGAACGAGGAGGAGAAACGATGGCTCTCACGACTGGAACCGCAGATCGACTCACGTCGCAGCTCTATCACCTGCCGGAAATCGTGGGGCGGCTCGGGCTGAGCATCGCGTCCGCCCAGCGCGCGTTCAACGCGGACTACCTCGACGCGATCAAAGTGCTGATCGATCAGATCCTGCGCATTCAGCTGGCGGGAGCGGCGGGAGGGGACGGAGCCGACGACCGCCAATTGATCATTGCTCTCCTCAAGACACTGGCGCCGGCCCGGTACCAGTTCACCGAGACGACGATCGACTTCAGCGCCGACCTTTCGGAGACGTTCAACCTCGCTGCGTCGGCAGGGCTCGGAGTCGGCATCGGCGCGGTGACCATCAACGCCGGCCTCGCGATCGGATTCGGCTACGACTACCGCGCCGCCGCCCGGATCCGCAGCATCCTCCACGCCGTGCCAACCGACGCGGACTTTGCCGGCAAGCTGCTCGCGCGAGCGGAGGCCATGGACGGGACACACCTCGATCTGCCGCCGCGGAGACAGGTCGACGCAGCCGTCACGAACCAGCTCTCGGACATCGTGGGAACCATCACCGGCAAATCGGTGCCGAAGGTCGCCGAGAAGACCACGGCACTGTCGATCGCGACCGAGAAACTGGAGACGGCCAAGGCGCTCCTCGAGACCGCGAAGAAGAGCCAGGCCGCCTTCCAGGCAGCCAAGGACGACGATCCGAAGAAAGGCGATCTCAGGAAGAAGCTCGTCGACGACATCGAGAAGGCGACGAATGCCGCGACCGCGGCCAAGGCCGCCGCCGACGCGGCAGCGATCGAGAAGGACGCGAGCGCCGAAGACGTAAAGAAGGCGAAGGAACTGAGCAAGAGCGCCGAGGAAGCGGGCCAGGCCGCCGCTGCGCTCAAGCCGGCCTGAGACTCGAGACGGATCGTTCGAGATGGCAGCAGGAACCAGAAAAACCGGGGCTCCAAAGAAAACGAAGGCGAAACCGGTCGGCGCAGGCAAAGGGACGACCTCGGCGGCGTCCGGCCGCTCCGCGAGGAAGCCCGACAGGAAAGCGGCGCTCGTGAAACCCGGCAAGGGAGCCGCCGCCAGGGAGCTGCCTCGGGGGCTCGCCGAGACGGCGATCGAACAGCCCACGAAGGACGCGCTCCTCGCGCTCTGGAAAGCGCTCACGCAGGAGGTCAAGGGGAAGGCGGGTGAGCTCCCCGACGATGGCGACCTCAACGAGTTCCGGAAGCGGCTCGGACGTATCCGGGCCGCATTGGACGAGCTGGACGCCGAGGCAAGCGTCTCCCGGCCCATCAGCGACTTCCTCAAGGACGTCGGTCACGGAATGCTGGTCGCACAACGCGACCTCGACGACGCGAGTAGCCGCTACAGCGCGCTGCAGCCGGAGCACCCGACCGCCTACCGCATCCCCAAGGTCTCCGCCGAGCTCACGCTCGCCCTGTCGTCTTCGACGTCGAAGGGCTTCAACGTCCTTCTCCTTTCGCGCAAGGAGCAGCAGGAGCAGAGCCAGACCCAGAAGATTTCATTCGAGGTCGTCGCCGCCCCATCCCCGTTCCCGCCCGACGTACGCCTTCTCGACGTGGCGGTCGCCGGCCTGACGCTGACGGATGAAAAGAGCCGCGATGACCTCCGCGCCGCGCTTGCCGCCTACCTGGCGTCGCATGCGAACCAGCCAGCGGGTCTCGACTCGCTGACGAGGGATGCGGCGGCGTTCCGCGACGTCGTCGTCCTCAGGAGGAAGGACGGCTACGTTCTGGCCTGCGGCTCTCTCGGCCCGCCCTTCTACGACGTCACGACACAGGACCGTGCGATCACGGCCGTCGCTGCGGCCACCCCGGCACTCGGCGCGTTGACCGGCTGGCTCGCCGACGTACTGACGCTGATGCGCCGTCTCGGCCGGGATGTCGGGCGTGGCTGACGGCAACCCCCTCGCGTTCGTCGACGATCTCGCCGCGCGGGCGGCGGACTTCGTCACGTCCGCCCACGACGCCGACCGTCAGATACGGGTCGCCTCGCTCGCGGCGGCGTCGCCGGTCCCCCGCATCCATCTCGTATCCCGCACGAAGCTCTCCCTGACCGCTCGGGTCGTCGTCGAGGACGGGAGGGTCGTCCTCTTCTTCCTCCGGCACGTTGACAAGAACGTTCTGGGCTCGACGCGGCTCGATCTTTCGCTCGCGCCGTCGCCGGATCCTCCGGCGACGGCAGGAGCGCTCCCGACACTCTCCATCCCGTTCGACACCGCCCCACTCGGGACCAACGCGATTCGATGCGACCTGTCCGGGGTGGCCTTTCATCTGTTGCCCGCCAATCGGCCGCAGGACATCGGAATGGTCCCGGCCGCTCCTCCGGGTCCCTTCCTGTCGCCATCGGCATGGCCCGGCGACTGGTACGCTCGGCTCTTCCAGTCTCTGGGCCTCTGGGAGCGCGAAGAGAGCGCAAAGCGCGTGCTGCCGCTCGACCTGACGCCTTCCGCGGGGGGGACCGGCACGACGCTCACGGCACTCCTGAAATCGATCGTAAAGCTGGCACGTCGGGTCGAGGAGAGCCGTCGAGATTCCGGCGAAACCGGTTTGGACGTCTCGGCGATCCTCCGGGCGATTCATCCCGATCTCGACGCCTCGTTCGAGATCTCGCACTGTGAAGGTCACGTCCACGTGCTCTTCGATTCGAAGGGCGTCATGCCGACGAAGCCGCCCAAGAACGGGCGACATCGGCTCGGGGTCCGCTTTCGAAGGGATCCCGCGTCCTGGGACCTTCGCCCGTCGACCCCGCAGGTTCTCCACGGCACCGAACAGGCGCGCCGGCTCGTCGACCTATTGCGGGACAACAGCTCGACGGTCCTCGACCAGTATCGGGAGCGAATCAGAAAGGAAGGACTGTGGGGCCGGGAGATGCTGGACCAGCGCGGGATCGACGACCTGCTGTCCTCCCCCCACGCCCGCGATCACGCCGTCTTCCTCCGGCTGGACGACGAGGACGATCCCGAAAAGGCGCGGTACGCGGCACTCCTGGCAGATCATCCGCAGCCGGGACCGACGTGGCTCATCGTTCAGCTCTGGGCGACCCTCGATGGCGCCGGACAGCCCGAGAGCCTCCTCGTGGCGGAAGGGTTGCCGACACTCGCCTTCCAGGATCCGTTCGGGCCGCCCGTGAGGGCGGTGAAGGACACCGACCAGCTCGATCGCGTGATCGCGCAGGTATTTCTCATGCTCGGTCGTTGGACGAGGCAATTCGCCGGCATGGGGCTCGCTCCGGTCTCCTGATCCGGCTGCGAGATTCGGCTCAGGATTCACAATCGGATACTGAGGAGGATCCATGGAGGTCTTTTACAACCGAGGCGACATCGAGCGGCAACTGACGTGGGCCTTCAAGAACCGATACATGCGCAAGGACGCCGCCCTCACGGGCATCCTCCTCGCACGACCGGAAGACAAGACCGCAAAGGACTTGGTCCTCCCCAACCTTGAGTATTGGCACCACCGGTCGGACTACTACACCGACTTTTTCTGCGCCGGCTACATCCCAACAGCGATCGAATCAACCGCGAAACCGGTGGGGGTAACCATCGACGGCCTGGAATGGGGGTTCTCGCTTCCCGCCTATGTACAGATCGTCGAAGCGCTTGAGCGTGAGGCCCGGTGGGCATATGAGGGGGACACGTGCCTGCTGCTTCTGTCTTCATACTTTTACGGCGTCAATGCACATCTCGACTTTCGCCGATGCCTGCGGCTGAATCTGCGCCAGGCACTTGAAGACAAAGCCATCGACACGCCGACCCAGCTTGCAGAGGGCATCTTTCAGATAGCGAAGAGGATCAACGAGGGCACCGACGATCCAATTTGGGAGCTGAGCGACAAGCTGGGCCACAAGGTCATCAAGGTCGGCATCAAGGACGCGCTGCTCTCTCTCCTGCCGAGTTGGCTCGCTCCGCCAACGAGAAAGGCAATTCACTTCGCGGTGCATCAGCACGATGGTGACGCCTAGGACTAGACTCCAACCAAAAGAGTCCGAAAAATTCAGCCCTCCGGGCCGGGAAACGCCTCCGGCGCGCTGGTTTCTCGAAGGAGTCGACCATGAAGGTGGTTTCGAGTGCTTGCGTGCGCGTGCTGGCGTTCTGCCTCGCGGTTTCCGCCTGCGGCCGTCTCGAAGGGCAGGACGGGAGGACCGCCAGTCCTGGTTCCCCGGTGAAGCCGCAGAACGCCATCAAGGGCGGCCCGCCGATGTCGCAGCAGGAGGTCCTGGAGTTCCTCACGCAGCGCATCGGCAGCGACCCGTGGCGGCACCCGAGGAAGGCGGAGACCGTCGCGGAGCTCGCGGCCACGATCCGCAAGCGGGGTGTCTCGTTCCGCTACCAGACGATGTCGGACTTCGCGTCGAAGCTGACGAACTCGGGCGGCAACGAGAGCACGATTCCCTTCGCCATCCAGGACAACTTCGGCGTTCCCAACACCGTGGAGTGGCTGCACGGCACGTGGGACCTCGTGAAGATCGCGCCCAGCATCGTGTTCGAGAAGGGCGGCTGGCTCTACCGCCGCGGCGAGATGGGCGCGAAGGAAGGCGTCCTCACGATCAAGTCCGACGGCACGTACGACTGGAACGGCATCAAGGGCAAGCATCGGCTCGCGACCGAGCAGGAGACCGCGATGTCGTACCGGGGCGGCGGCTCCGTGGTGCTCCTCGCGGCCAAGAGCGGGCACGACTGGATCGTCCTGAAGGACCGCAAGACCGACACGGGCGACTGGATCGTCGTGCAGGAATACCAGTCGCGCGGGACGATGCAGGAGTTCGGCAGCCGCAGAGGGAAGTAGCCCCGATCTCCTACGGGAACATCCTGCGGGTACAGTCCCCCTGCTGCCGGGCCAGCCCTGCGACCCTCTCGAGTCTGCTGTCGAGGTCTCCGAGCCGAAAACGGTGGGAGGTGCGAGCGCCTTCCTCGTCCCGGGGATCGGCGGCGGCCGGGCGCTTCGCGAACGCGGAAATCTCCCGCTCGCGCTCCAGCCGCGCGAGCCGTTCGGCGACGACGAGCAGGCGTTCGTCGGGTGGATGGCCCACGGCGTCCGCGGCCTCCCGGCCGGCGCGGGAGAGGGCGGCGTCCGAAGCCGGGCTCGACGGGCCAGCCTCGAACTGCATCATGCGGTAAGCGAGGTCCAGAACCTTGCCTTCGGTTCCGCCGTGCGCGGACCTCACGGCGTCGGCCACGAGCGTCCCGAGGGGCTCGAGCAGCGCCTGCGCTTCGGCGACCCGGCCGCGCCGGAGAGCGGCATCGGCGAGAAGGAGCTCCGTGCCTGCGCACGAGAAGCGCGCGTGAAACCGCGTGAGCGGTGAGGCCATATCGAGGACGCAGGAGGCCCGGGCCCGGTCGGCGAGGCCCTGGAGCTCCGCACCTGCGGAGCCCCGCAGCAGCGCGGCCCGGATCTCCAGCTGGTCGAGCTTGCGCGCGAGCTCGGCCGCGTCGCGCCGATCGTCCGCGCCCGTCACGGGGAACCCCACGAGTGCCAGCCGCGCTCCGGCGATGTGGTTCACCGCGATGTTCGCGTCGAAACCCTTCGCGAGCGCGATGCGGGCGGCCTGCTCCCGCGCGCTCGCCACGAGGTAGCCCTCCTCGGGCCGCCCGGCGCCCCAGCCCGCGGAGAGGTCGAGCGAAGCGTCCGGCTCACGTGTCGTCTTGCGGCACCACTCCCACCGGCTCGTCTCGAGCTCCACGACGCGGCGCAGCCAGCGGGCCTCCTCGATGCCTTCGGCCTCGAGGCCTTGGAGAGCGCTCACCGTGCCGGAGAAGACCGCAGGGGAATCCATCATGCGGAGGCGCTCGATCCCGTAGAGGATTCCGAATGCAGCCTGGGCCAGCTCGACACCGGGGGCCGTGAGCTCCATCTCCTGAAGCTTCGAGGCGGCACTCGAGGCGCGGGTCCCCGCATGGACGATCGGGATTCCACGTTCGTACGACCAGATCGCAACGTCGAGCTCGAGAGTCACGCTCTCAGCGAGGGCAAGGGACGCCTTGGGGCCGATCACGCGCGCGTGGTCGAGCGCGGCGGCGGCCTCCGCGGCGACCGGCCGGACGTCTTCGTCTGTCTCGCGGCCCAGGAGGCGGGCTCTCACGGCCAGGGTCTTACCGAGAAGGAGCCGCGCCCGCAGGGACTGCGGCGCCAGCTCCACGACTTTTCGAGCGGCCTCGACGATGGGGCGTTGGGCCTCCAGCGCGCCGGGCACGTCCTCATCGACGGCCAGCGCCCGTGCCTCCGTGGGAGCGAAGAACGCCACGGCGTCGCCTGGAAGGAGGGTCTTCAGCGCGGTGCACGGGGGCTCGAGGCGCGGCCAGGCGATGCGGCCCACGGCGAGATCTGCGCGGAGAGCGCTCGCCGCGAGGAGGCAGATCCCGACCCGCGTCGACGGGTCGCTGGGCCTCTTCGCGACGAGATCCTGCAGCGTCCGTTCCGCGGCCTCGAGCGCGCGAATGCCGTTCGTACGGCCTTCCTCCGATGCGAGCCCCGCCTCGGCAAGCGCCGTCAGCGCAGCCGTACGGAGCCGCTGCGCGAGCGGCCAGGCGGGCTCGGCCGCGGAGACCCTGCCGGCCAGATCGGCCGCGTCCTCGAGGCGTCCCTCGACCCACGCGCGAAAGGCCTCGAGCAGCTCGCGGGGGGCGGCGCCGGCCGCCTTCGCGAGGGCGTCGCGAATAGCCGGCGCGTGGTTTGACGCGAAGATCCCGGCCCACTCGCCTTCGATCTCGAGGCGCGTGCCGCGCAGGTCTTCCCGTGCCGACAGCGCCACGCTGCTTCTCGCCCACAGCAGGAGGAACGCCCACTCGGAGCTCTTGGCACCCCTTCGTCCGGCTTCCTCGAGAGCCTGGAGCGCGAGCGACGCCTGGCGGGCCTCGAGCCGCGCCCGGCCTTCGGCCACGAGAAGCCGGGACCGCGCCCGGCCCGTGCCCTTGCGGCTTCCCTGAAGGCGGTCGGCCAGCCTCCGGAGGCGCTCCAGCGAGGCCGTCACGTCGTGCTCGGGCTTCCGGCACTCGGCTTCGTGCACCTTCACCGCCTCGTCCACCTCCGCGACGAGGCGTCCCACGAAGCGAAACTGCCAGGCGACGCGCGCGCACAGTGCGAGCGCGAGAACGCCCAGAATGCCGAGGGCCACGGCCCGGCTCCAACGATTGCGCGACAAGATTCAGGAATGCTAACCGATGCTTCGGGAGCGAGGGGCCGAGGCAGCACCGAGGTAGACTGCCGCTAACCCCTGGATTCCGAATGCAGCCCGATTCGCGAGCCACCGAGACGATCCTGCCCGGACAGACGGGAGCGGATGGGCTGCGCGCTCTCGCTCCCGGCACCGAAGTCGCCCGGCGGTATCGGATCGAGTCTTTTCTCGGCGCCGGCGGCTCCTCGATGGTCTACGCGGCGCTCGACCGCAAGCTGTCGCGCCGCGTGGCCCTCAAGATCCTGCGCACCGACCGCGACGGCGAGGCCATGAGGCGGCGCTTCCGGCGCGAGGTGGCCATCGCGCGCGACGCGAACAGTCCGCGGCTCGTGCGCGTGTTCGACATCGGCGAGGACAGTGAGGACGGCGAGAACGGCGGACGCCTCTTCATCACGATGGAGCTGGTGGAAGGCCGCTCCCTGAAGCAGCTCATCGACGAAGGCCCGCTCGCGATCGATCGGGCGCTCGGTCTCGCGCGCGAGATCCTCGAGGCTCTGAAGGCCCTTCACGTCCTGGGCATCGTCCACAGGGACGTGAAGCCAGCGAATGTCCTCCTCGACGCCTCGGGCAGCGTGAAGCTCGCGGACTTCGGTCTCGCGCGCTACGGAGAGCGGGGGGACATTCGCGTCACGGAGACCGAGGCAATGGTGGGCACGCTCGCCTATCTCTCGCCGGAACAGGCTCTGGGAAAGAACGTGACAGAGAGGAGCGATCTCTACTCGTTCGGCGTGCTCCTCTTCGAGATGATCGCGGGGCGCCTTCCGTTCGATCTGGGCTCGTCTGTGGCAACTCTCGTGGCCCACCTCAATCGCACGCCAGCGAGGCTTCGTTCGGTGCGGGCCGAGACCCCGCGCTGGCTGTCGGCCGTCGTGGGCCGGTTGCTTTCGAAGCGCCCGGAGGACCGCTACGCATCGGCGGAGGAAGTCCTCGCCGACCTCGACCGCGCGGCGTTCACCGGTCCAAGCCGCAGAATGTGGCACCTGATCGCCGCTCTCCTGGTCGTTTCCACGATTGCCCCTGCCGGTACTGCCGCGTACGACAGATGGACGTCGACCCGCTTTGCAGCCTTGGTGAACGACAGCCGTGGTGGCATCCGCGGCGTGGACACACTGGGTCGCACGATCTGGAATCGGCCGGAGTTCGTCGAGGGGAGCCAGGCGGTCGTCGTGCGGATGCGAGGGGGCCGAAGGATGATCGCCGCATCGGCGGTCAAGGCGACGACCGAGGCGTTGAGCATCGAGGACTCCCGGCGCCTGCAGTTCCTCGACGTTCAATCGGGACGGACCGTAACCGAGGCCAAGGTTGCTGACGGTTCCTGGCTCTTCCAGACCATGGGCTACTCGCCCACTTTCGGGGTTGGGCAGATGATGGCCGTGGATCTCACGGATGAAGGCGTCGATCAAGTCGTGATTGACTTCCACCAGTCACCCTACTGGCCCTCCTACACCGTCGTCTACGACCCCGGCGCGGATCAGTCCACCGTCGTCTTTCTCGGAACGGGACATCACCGAACCCTCGGTTCACGCGACGTCGACGGCGATGGCCGGAAGGAGCTCCTCATCGCGGGCCCCAACAACCACCTGGCATGGCGAACGGGGCTCGCCGCCGTTCGGGTTCCGCCCATCGCGAAAAGCACGATCCCCCAGGATCGGCAGCCACTCGCCGCCTGCTCGCCCGATATGGAATGCCCCGCGGGAGAAGGGCAGCCGCTCGCCTGGTATGCGCTCGGGCCGCGATACGTCGCGCGCCGGAAGCACCCGCTCGCCCTGAGGACCGGCGGCCGCAGCATCGTGCTTTCCGTTTCGGGCAACCTCACTCGATTCGACCTCTTCGGCTTCGCGGAGACCATGACGTCCACCCTGCCGGGATCGAGCCGGGCAAAGCTCCGGGAAGAAGCCTACGCGACTCTTCGCCGGGCCTCACGCCTCGGCTCGAGCTCGAAGACCGAGGAGGCGATCGAGGCGGCGCGAGAGAGCGCCCGCAAGGCACAGGAGGCTGGCGACGCCCACCTCGCGGAGTGGGCGGGGCGGGTCGAGGCAGGGCTCATCGTGAAGCAGGGGCGCTATGCCGAGGCCGGCGCTCGCTTCGAAGAGGTCACCAGGACCTCAGAGATCGCCGAGGAGATCTCGGGCGAGGCGGGACGCGCGTTTCATCTCATGGGGAATCTCTCGACCGCCCTCCGCTGGTATCGCGCCGCCAGGTCATCCGGAGGCCCGGACGGGGAAGGGAAACCAAAATACGAGGCTCTCGAGGGGGAGCTTCTGGTTCTCGGAGAGCAGCACCGCTGGGCTGAGGCGCGACAGGCGATCAAGAGCTACCTCGCTGCCTACCCCATCGAGAGCACGACGGTCACGCGCTACTCTCAATGGATCGAATGGCGGGACCGGGGCGCCACGGCCGACCCCGACGCCGAGAACCATCCCACCGACCTGCATCGTTACTGGGCTCTGGAGTTCAAGGCCGTCGACCCGAGGCTCACGGCACGGGATGTGCTCCGTCTCATCCAGGAAGCCGAAGGAAAGTGGAACAGCGGTACCGGGCCATTGGAGAGTCTGCGATGCGAGTTGCTGCTTCGTGAGGGCCGCAGGGAAGAGGCATGGACCTCCGCACAGCGGGCCCTGGCGCAGGTGAAGACCGACCTGGAAACAGACATCGCGGCTCGCGCGCATCTCGAGCTGGTGGTGAACCGCTATGCCCGCATCGCGCGGCTGATGGGAAAGGGAATCGAGGCCGATGAGGCCGAGGCCTCGGTGAAGATCCTGCTGGCCGATCGCGGGAAGGGCTAGCCGTGCTTTCGCTGACCGTGCGCTACCGGCAGAAGACGCTGCGACTCGACGTCCCCTTCGGCGAGTCGTCTCTGGGCTCAGCGCCCGAGAACGGCATCGTCGTTCCACTCCCGGGCATCTCGAGGGTGCATGCCCGGGTGGTGGGGGACGTGGCCTCGATAACGATCCACGACGCCGGCTCGAAGAACGGCCTCGCGTTGGACGGGAAGCCCGTCGCGAGCGTGGAGCTTGCACCGGGTGTCACGGCCCAGGCGGGAAGCGTGTCGCTGAGCGTCGAAGACGCGGAGACCTCCGAAATCGAGATGGCGCTCGTGATCGGAGCTTCGAACGAGGCGCGCGAAGAGAGCCGGGACACGCGCTCTCACGAGAGCAGCAGTTCAGGCGAGAGCAGCGCGACGCGAGCGCTCGCCTTCGTGCGCGCTCTCGAGCGGCGGGGCGGCTTCGTGAAGCGCGCCCAACGGGACGCCTTTCTCGGCGAGGTGCGTGCGCTCCTCGGAGCCGACGCTCTGGTCCTCGTCCACTCCGAGCCCGGCGTCGATCCCAGCGTGGCCTCGCTCGCGGGGAGCCTTCCGAACGGGCTCGCCAGCCTTCTGCGCGACCTCCCCGCGAAACTGACAGGCCCCATCGCACGGAGCGTCCCCGACGGGTCCCGATTCCTGGTAGCGCCAGCCGGCGGACCGCTGCTCGCCGCAGCCTTCACGAATCCCAGCGAGGCTCCCGCACGCTGGAAGCTCGACTTCCTGGACTACGCCGCCGAGAAGCTGCGGCACGAGAGGTCCTCGGCGCGCGACGACGCGCAGGGCGCCGCGTGGCCGGCAGCGGCTGGTGAGCTGGCTTTGCCGCCCGGGATGATCGCCGGGCGCTCCCCGGCTCTGCGGGATCTCCTGGAGCAGATCCGCTCCACGCTCCGGAGCCGGATGGACGTGCTCCTCATGGGCGACACCGGCACCGGCAAGGAGCTGTTCGCGAGGATGATCCACGCGTCGGGCCCGTCGCCGGCAGGGCCCTTCGTGGCCATCAACTGCGCGGCGATTCCGAGCGAGCTGCTCGAGTCCGAGCTGTTCGGTGTGCAGGCGCGGGTCGCGACAGGCGTGGACCCGAGGGTCGGCCTCTTCGTGCAGGCGCACCAGGGCACGATCTTCCTCGACGAGATCGGCGAGCTCGCGCAGCCGCTGCAGGCCAAGCTCCTGCGCGTGCTCCAGGAGCGCGAGGTGTTGCCGGTGGGTGGCTCTGTTCCCCGCAAGATCGACCTGCGGGTGGTTTCGGCCTCGAACCGGAACCTCGAGAGCGAGGTCCACGCCGGCCGCTTCCGGGCGGACCTCTTCTACCGCCTTCGCGGCCTGAGATTCCACATTCCGCCGCTTCGGGACCGCCGCGAGGACATCCCCGAGCTCGTGGTGGCGTTCGCCCAGCGCGCGTCGCGCGAGTACGGCAAGCGGATTCGCGGCGTGAGCCGCAAGGCGCTCGCGCTTCTCATGGCGCACGACTGGCCCGGCAACGTGCGGGAGCTGGAGAGCGAAGTGAAGCGCGCCGTCCTCACGTGCCACGCCGGTGGCGTCGTGGACAGCTCGCACTTCGGTACCGTCCGGTGGGCGGTTGAGAAAGCAAGCAACGAAACGGTGCCCGTCTCGGCGGCAGCGCCCGTTGTGCGCTCGGCCGCCTCGCTGCCGAGAACTCCCGAGGACACGCTCCGGCCCCTGCAAGAGCAGCTCGATGAAGTCGAACAGGCAGCCATCGAGGCCGCGCTTCAGGCCGCGAGCGGGAACAAATCTCTGGCCGCGCGCATCCTCGGCATCACGAGGAACGGCCTCGCCTCGAAGCTCCTACGGCTCCACAAGCCAACTTGAAAAGGGGGGCCCGCTCGGGCCGGGCCCCCCGGAAAATCAGTCGTACTCCAGAACCAGCGTGGGCGGAGTCACACCCGCCTCGCGGGAGTGATAGCCCACCTCTCCGGAGGCTCCCTGCGGGTCCTTGCGCAGCAGCCAACCGAACGGAGCGCCGGTGAGTACGTCTGTGGTCACATCCCACTCGACCGTGCCGGTGAGCCCGTTGGTGTGGTTCACCGGAGGTGCGGTCGCGACAGCGTATGCGCCGCCGTCCCACGGGGCCGCACAGTCATCATTCTGGTTTCCGATCTCGGAGTCCGTCGCGCATTCCCACGTGACGCCGGCCCCCGTACCGCGATCATTGCCGCCGACCGTCCAGCCGTTCCCCTCCGTCCACGGCGCCGTCAGACGATTCGCGTACACGAGCCGGCCGGTCGGACCCCAGTTGTTGGGATTGTGGGCGATCGTCAGACGCAGCCTGGCGCGCGTGAGACCCTGAAGGGGGATTCCCGAGAGGTCGAAGCCCACCACGACCCTGTTGTGGCCCGAGCCCTGGATTCGCAGAACGGGATTCGCGCCCTCGTTCGTGTTCGGCGCGCCCTGCCGCAGGAAGCTGTCCGCGCCGGACGACAGAGTGATCGGCAGAGGTGGCGCGACCTCGAGCTCGTACGATGCCGAGACCCCGCAGCCCGCGGTGTCGCTCGCCTGGATCGTGAACGCGAAGGAGCCCCACGCCATCGGCTGGCTCGGGATCAGCCCCGGGCTCCCGTCCAGGCGGGGGCCCGACGGAAGACCGCCGGCCGTGACGGAGTAGGCACAGGCCGCAGCCGGGGGGGCGTGCACGGCCGCGACGTACGGTGCGAATCCCGTGGCGGCAGGAAGGCTCGAAGGAGTCATCGCGAGCACGCCGGCCGGTCCGTTCCACACCACGATCGTCTTCTCGATCGAGAAGACGATGTCGGCGTCTCCGTCACCATCCAGGTCGCCCGAGTTGAGCGGCAGTGGCCGCCCGCCGAAGCCGTGCGAGGCCGCGGAGAGCTCGGGGCTCGAGTAGACCCGCTGAACCGGGTCCAGCCCACCGAACGCCGGGTCACCCAGGAAGAACGAGAGCGTGCGGTCGAGCGTGTTGTCCACGACGATGTCGAGACGCCCGTCACCGTTGAAATCCGCCGCGCGAGGCGTCGCCGGCTGCTGGCCGGAAACGAGATCCTCGGCGCTTCCATAGGTGCCTCCGGGGCCGCGCCGGAACACCTTGACCTTGTTCTGGTAGGAATGAGGGATCCCCGTCACGGTTACGACATCGGTATCGCCGTCACCGTCCACATCGGCCCCGATCGGCTCGAGGCTGCGCGATCCATCTCCATTCAGCAGCGTGGTCGAGGTCGGAAAGGAGCCGCCCTGGTTCCAGAACAGCATCGTGCCCGGGGTTCCGAACGCGTGCGTCGAGACGGCGAGATCGCGGTCGCCGTCGTCGTCGAAGTCGTAGGCCGCGGCGCCCTCGGCCCATCCGCCGGCCACCACGAAGGACTGCGAGGTCGTGAAGCGCGTTCCGTTGGGAGCATTCAGGAGGATGTGAACACGCCCGGCCGCGGCGTAGCCGAGATCGGTCGTGATCACGTCGGGCAATGCGTCGCCGTCGACGTCGGCGACGGCGATGCTGAAGCCGGCGTCGGTTTCCGGCGTGGGATACGACGCCATCGTGAACGTCCCACCACCTTCGTTGGACACCACGACGAGCGTCCCCTTCTGGTTGTTGGTCCTGTTGTAGGCCACGATGTCCCGATCTCCGTCGGCGTCCACATCGACGATCTGAAGCGGAAGGTAGGCCCGTGGCGCCGCCACCGCGGGGAGCTGCAGCTCGCGCCAGACGGAGTAGGTGCCATCGACGCAGAATTTCAGGATGCGCGTGAGGCCCGAGTAACCGTGGGTCACGACGAGCTCGTTGCGGCCGTCTCCGTCGAGGTCGCCGATGCCCGTCATGTTGTACTGGCCCTGGCTCGGGAAGACATCCACGATCTGGGAGCGGAGCGTCGGAAGGCTCCCCGACCCGGCGAGCGCGGTGACGACCACGTCGTCGAACGCGACGGGGATGTGGGTGTTTCGCAGCGCGACGGTGCCCGTCGGCGGCGTCGAGACCGTGGCGGAGATCAGGGATCCCGGCAGCTCGAGGATCTGACAGCTCAGGGTCGAGCCCTGGATGGTGCCCCGCAGCGTGTACCAGGCCCCGTGGGCGATGGAAATGTTGGTGCTCGCGCGCTGGCCGCCCGCCTGGTCGTAGATGTTGAGCTGCATCCCCGCGTATTGAATGACCTGGCACGAGGCGTACGCGAGGTCATTTTGATACCGGAACAGGAGCTGACCGTCGGCCGGGGTGTAGGTGCCGTTGAGGCTGATCCGCGTCTGTGCCGTGTAGTCGGCCCAGGCGTAGCCCCCGCTCCACGAGGACTCCGTTCGGATGTTCGCGCCGGTGTTCCCGCCCTGATACGCGCCACCTGCGACCGACCATCCGGAAACGTACGTCTGCCAGCCAGTGGCGTTGCCGTCGTTGAAGTCGTCCGACAGGAGCGTCTGTGCGGAAGCAACGGGGCTCATGCACATCAGGCCGGCCAGCAGCAGGGCACCAACGGAGCCCAGGCCGCGCGAACGATGGACTGTTTCACTCATGGATTCATCCTCCTGGATGCACGGCAGTTGCAATCGACGCGCCGCACCAAACGAGCGGTCCGTGGCTCGGAACCGCCCTCTGGGTGCGCACGGGGGTGCTCACTTCATGGTCTGATCGCCCACCAGCTTGGCGCGTCCTGGCCGGCCAGCGATCGACGCCGACTCTCTGCGCCGGGTGCGTCCGGCGCGAGCATGAGCCGCCGGCACACGTCAGCCGACCGCGAGCGCGTGGGTGGCGGACCGAGCGCCGGCACAGCGTCGGTGGCGGGCACGAGGATCGCATCCCTCGACATGACCGATCGCCGGGAGGATCCAGAATGTCGACTCACGCCGCCTTCTATCTATCGCTTCTCATCGTTTGCCCGGGCCTCGCGTCGGGGGTGGAGCTCGAGGCACGACGAGCACCCGTCCGAGCGAGCACATGCACACCGCTCATGGATCCCGGCGCAGCCGGAGAGAACGGGCAGTCCCTCCTCGAGAACTACCACTTCCTACTGAACCGCCTGTACGACTCGAACTGCTCGGAGACGGCGACGCGATCCCTCAGCATTGGCGGCGTCGCCCACGAGGTGGCTCCCTGGTTCGACGTCTGGCACAAGTGCACGGAGGCCCGGCTGCAACGATACGGCGGGCAGCCCGAGACCCCGAAGCTCGGCACCGATTCCGCGGCGTGGGACTTCCTCGTCAACGGTGACGAGATCTCCGAGCTCGCGGTCGTCGCATCACTTGGCCGCGACGAGTCCCGGATGCGGCGGATCGTGGCCACCTTCGACGCCCTCAAGGCCAATCGAGCGGCGCCTTACACAGGGCTTCCTTGCTGGATCGGGAGGGTCCGCAACGGATCGCTCACCTGTCTCGAGGGGCCCGGCATGGACACCGCGACGGACGTGACCGCGCGTTTTGGTCTCTCGTTCTTCCAGGGTGCGCGCAATCCCTCGTTCGGAGCACCTTTCCGGCAGCTGCTCCTGAGCCGCGCGTCCGCGCTTCTCGATGCCCATCTCGCCCGGGAGTACGTTAACGATCGCTGCCTCGTGAGCTCCGCAACCGGGCAGACCGTCTGCCACTGGGTGGCGGGCGGCGTCAA